>NZ_LXJL01000046.1:0-37231 GCF_001641215.1 Gardnerella sp. 30-4
AACAATAAATACTACACAAATGTGTAAAAAACGTAAATATTCGCAATATGCCGCAAAATTTAGTATTGTAGAAAAAATAATGTGCAAGAATAGGAGGTATGCCAACTATGCCTATTCAAGCGACTATTGCTCTTATGATGATTGTATTCGCGCTTGTACTCGCACCATTCGTCATCATGATTGTTTCGCGCGCTTTAAAACGTCATCATTTGGCAGAAAAACTTGCTCAACGACACGGCGACTCAGTGCATTACGCATTCATACTTAATCCTTCAAAACCACAAGCGGAATCGTATCGCGAAAGTATTAAAAATTATTGCAAAGAACGCAATTTAACCTACGAAATTATTGATACACAGTTAGATAAAGATGGACGCGAATGCGCTTTAGAAGCACTTTCAAATGGAGCTAATGTAGTAGTAGCAGTCGGCGGAGATGGCACGGTTCGTACTGTTGCGAGCGCAGTAAGCGGTAAAGGTCATGCGATGGGAATTATTCCTATTGGAACTGGCAATCTTTTTGCTAGAAATATGGGAATTCCAGTAAACGACGTGGATGCTGCGCTGCGTGTTGCAACTTCTCACGGCTCTAGGCAGGTTGACGTTGGGCGCGTAACGATTCTCGACAATCCAGAAGAAGATCATGGACACGCATTCTTAATTATTGCAGGCATTGGTTTTGACGCGTTAATGATTGACGACACTGATCCAAACTTAAAAAAGAATATTAGTTGGCTTGCTTATTTTGTCTCTGGTGTAAAGCATTTGTTTATGCCAAAATATCGCGCAACCGTTACCTTACAGCGTTCAAATGGCGACGAAAGTGTGCTAAAAGGATTGACTTTCCGCACACTTATGGCTGGAAATTGCGGTCAAATTCCTATGTTTTCGCTTATGCCAGAAGCAGCATACGACGATGGTGTGCTTGATTTTGAGATTATTGACACTTCTGGCGGTTTAATTGGTTGGGCTAATTTGTTCCGAGGAGTAATACACCAAACGCTAACAGGGCGCGCACTCCAGCAGGATTCGCTTTCTGCAGGCTCGAGAATTGACCAAACGCAAGGTTTTAGCGCAGAAGTGCAATTAGAAAAATCTGCTCCAGTGCAAGTAGACGGCGACATTTTGGGATATACGAAACATTTGCGCTTCACTGTTGACAAGCAAGCATTGTGCGTAAGAGTGCCAGAAAATAAATAAAATACAAGCGCTGTGGCAAAATAAAAAATTATGGTAGCAAAAAATGCGGGAATGCCCGCCACCCCAGAAGATCTAGTCGACGTCGACGCTTTGGTTGGCGCTTACTATGATGAAGTTCCAAATTCCAACATTCCAGAACAGCGCGTGATTTTCGGCACGTCCGGTCACCGTGGTTCTGCTTTGAAAACTTCGTTTAACGAAGCTCATATTGTGGCAATTACGCAAGCTATTGCTGAATATCGCAAGAAAGCTGGCGTAACTGGTCCTCTTTATATTGGTCGCGATACGCACGCTCTTTCTGAGCCTGCTCAAAAAACCGCTATTGAGGTTTTGGTTGCTAACGGAGTTCACGTTCGCGTGGATTCTCGCGGCGACTTCGTGCCAACTCCTGTTGTTTCTCAGGCTATTTTGACTCATAATCGCGCAGCCGACGGCACTCAGCGTTTTAGCGGCGACGGCTTGGCTGACGGCATTGTCGTCACCCCTTCGCACAACCCACCAACCGACGGTGGTTTTAAGTACGATCCTGTAACAGGCGGCCCTGCACCTGCGGAAGTAACTAACGCAATTGCAGCTCGCGCAAACGAATTGCTCGACAATTACAAGTCCGTAAAGCGCGTACCTTTCGAGGAAGCAATCAAGTCTGATTTGGTTGAAGGCTTCGATTACCGCGAACACTACGTTAGCGATTTGGCTAATGTAATCGATTTCGATGTGATTCGCTCTAGCGGCGTGCGTTTGGGAATTGACCCACTCGGCGGCGCAAGCGTAAACTACTGGCCACTTATGAACGAAAAGTACGGTTTGAACATCGGCGTTGTGCGTCCAGAAGTTGATCCAACTTGGCGATTCATGACTATTGACCACGATGGCAAGATTCGTATGGATCCAAGCTCCCCTTACGCAATGAAGGGCTTAGTTGATCAGCTTAACGCTGGCGCTTGGGATAAGTACGATTTGGTTGGCGGCACCGATCCAGATGCTGACCGCCACGGTATTGTGTGCCCTAACTGGGGCGTTATGAACCCGAACCATTACATTGCGGTATGCGTGGAGTATTTGTTCGGCGGTGCTCGTCCGGATTGGCCAAAGAATACTGCTATCGGCAAGACGCTTGTGTCTTCTTCCTTGATCGACCGCGTGGCTGCTTCTATTAACGCAAAGCTTGTGGAAGTTCCAGTTGGATTCAAGTGGTTCGTTGACCCACTCTTTAGCAGCGAAGTTGCTTTCGGCGGAGAGGAAAGCTCCGGCATGAGCTTCTTGCGCAAAGATGGTCGCGTGTGGACCACCGATAAGGATGGTTTGATTCCTGATTTACTCGCTGCGGAAATTACTGCAAAGACTGGCAAGAACCCAGCTCAGCTTCACCAGGATCAGGTTGCTCGCTTTGGCGAAAGCTGGTATAAGCGCGTCGATACGCCGACAACTCTTGAGCAAAAGCAGAAGTTCGCAGCTTTGAGCGGCAGCGACGTTGAAGCAACTAAGCTTGCTGGCGAAGATATTACCGCAAAGCTTACGGAAGCTCCTGGAAACGGCGCAAAGATTGGCGGCTTGAAGGTGACGACTAAGAACAACTGGTTCGCTGCTCGCCCATCTGGTACCGAGAATATTTACAAGGTTTACGCAGAATCCTTCGTTTCTCCAGAAGCACTTGACAAGGTGCTTGAGGAAGCTACTGCTGTAGTCGACAAGGCTTTAGCGTAACGTAATAATCTTGCGTAAATAAAGAATCTACTAATTGCGCTGGTTGCAATCTGCAGCCGGCGCATTTTTGAAAGGTTTTGTCATGATTGTTGTTTCAACAGACGGTTCCGCGCTCGGAAACCCAAACGGTTCAATGGGTTGGGCGTGGGCAGATCACATTGACGAGTCTGGTAGCTCTAACGAACACCATCACACAGGCAATGCAGATGCTGGAGGCGCAACTAATGGCACAAATCAAATTGGCGAATTATGCGCAGTTTTGGAAGCTTTACGAGCACATCCTGGAAGTGAGCCGCTCACAATCGAAAGTGATTCACAATACGCTATAAACTGCGCAACTACGTGGATTCACGGATGGAAAAAGAACGGTTGGAAAAACTCTAAAAATGAACCTGTTAAAAATGCCGAGCTGATTCGAGCAATCGACGCGGAAATTACTAAGCGCGAAGGCGCCGTAAAATTCGTGTGGGTTAAGGGTCACGCAGGAAACGAAGGAAACGAAAAAGTTGATACACTAGCGCGCGGATATGCGGAAGATTGCCGAAATGGTTTGAAGGACGGATACTTGCCTTTAGAAGGCTGGAAGTCGCTTCTTGCTTCTGAATATGCAAAAGGTACGAATGTGCCAAGTGATGCGAAAATGCTTTTAGATGGCAAAATTTCCAATGCAGAATATCATCTTGAACGCACAGTTGGTGAAGATATTAATCCTGATTTTTCTGCACAAAATAGTAAAAACGCTAGTGATCTAACTGAATCTGCAAATGAATCAGCGCGCGAACAAACGCAAGAAGCAGCATGTGAAACAAAGCCTAAACAAGCGCAAGAAGAAATATGTAAACAAGCGCGTGAAACAAAGCGTGAAACGTTAGAAAATAGCGAAAAAGATGCACTATCAATAGAAAATAAACAAGATATGCACCAGCAAGACGCTATAACTATTGTTCAAGAAGTTCCAAAAACAGAGCAAAATGTTACGCAAACTACATCTAAAGCTGTTCAAGGATTAAGTGTTTCTGGCGTATTACAATTTACTCCACCACCAAACACAAGCCCAAGCTTTAACGGCGAGGCGCGTTTTATTTCCGGCACAATCAACGTAAGCGGCTACGTAGAACCCGACGGCACCTTGCATTTATCTCCAACCGCCTTCTACCTTTCATAGCTATTTTTGCAATTCGTTTAGTGTGGTGTTTGGCTGGCGGATTTCTATATGTGGCTGTGAGTAGTGGGTGTTACTTGTCTCGCAGCGCTCCGCTCTTATACCTTACTTAGACTTAGCGGTTGCGTAGTTAAGTTTAGTTTTTTACTTACTTTCTCTGCAAAAATAGTATTCATCATCACGATTATTACTATCGTTCCGCTTTTATATTGCTCGACCAAGCAACACCCACCCCTCACTACTAGTAAAACCGCTAGTGTTCTGTGGTGTGGTAGGAGTGCCTGGCGTGACGCATGCAGTAACAATGACGCTAGTGTTCTCTAAGCAATAAATACTCAACGTCGGCAGAGCGCAACTGCAAAACTTCATAAACATGCAAGCATCCAATCAGTGCGAAAAATCTCAAATCTCTACCACACGAATATCCCGTGAATGAATGACGACGCAACTAAGATGCACATAGCCCTAAAAATCTTGGCAAAGGTTAATATGGAAATGTACGAAAATGAGGCACGCATAAAAACACAAAGCCTCTCCCGCAAATAGCGATGGAAGTTCATCGGCGAACTCGGGAATAACAAAAACAAGAAAGCAGGGATAAATGGATAAAGCACAACAAGATGCGCTTAAAAAAGCAGCAGGCATTGAAGCCGCAAAGATTGTAAAGAATGGAATGATGGTTGGTCTTGGCACCGGCTCTACAGTGCGCTTCTTAGTTGACGAGCTTGGCCGCAGAGTTAAGGAAGAAGGCTTGAGCTTCACAGGAGTCACCACTTCTCGTCGCACACAAGAGCAGGCAGAGGGCTACGGCATTAAGATTCTCGACATTAACGAAGTGGATCACATTGACGTTACAATCGATGGTTCTGATGAGGTTGACAAGAATTTCAACGGAATTAAAGGCGGCGGCGCAGCTCTTCTTTGGGAAAAGATTGTGGCTATTAATTCCGACCGCATTGTGTGGATTGTTGACGCAAGTAAGGTAGTCGACACGATTGGCAAGTTCCCACTTCCTGTTGAGGTGATTCCGTTTGGCTCCGCGCAGGTGATTCGTAAGTTCGAAAAGCGCGGATATAAGCCAGTTTTGCGTCTTGATGCTGACGGCAAGGAAGTGCGCACCGACGAGAACAACTTCGTGGTTGATTTGCACATGGAGCGCATTGAGCATCCGCAGGAGTTGGCGAAAGATTTGATTGAAACTGTTGGCGTTGTGGAACACGGCTTGTTCTTGAACATGGTTGACACGGTGATTGTTGGCGATCCAAACGGTCCTCGCACGCTTACAAACCCAAATAAGTAGCGAAACTAATCGAAAAGTAGAGTCCGCAAACGCGGGCTCTACTTTTTTGTATATAAAAAGCGCCGGAAAAACCGACGCTTCAAAAAAGTCTTACGTGCCTAAACGTTCAGACACGCATCAACGCATAGTAAGAAAATTACTTGCGCTGGTGACGAGTCTTACGCAGCAGTTTGCGGTGCTTCTTCTTGCTCATCCGCTTGCGGCGCTTCTTGATGACAGAACCCATCTGAAGCCTCCATTCCTATGTAAAGTGTGCAACTTGCCTAATGTTACACCGTTTTAACGACTTTGTGGAGTGATATTACAAAGAACATCATTTTTTACAACATTTACATTGGGAATCTGTGATAAAAACGCTCTACTGCTTGCTTTGCGCCGTTCACTTCAAAAACAGCGGTATCGTTCTGCCACAATGCACTAGCCTGTGATTTATCATTTTCATCATTTCGCAACACATAGCTACCGGAAGTCTTACCAGAAACTTGAATTTTTCCACTTGCGATATCAGAACCCTTAAGTCCATCAACTAACGCTTCATACTGCTTGTTCGCAGAATCGCGATTCGACCATTGAGCAACAGTTACAGACACTTCCCCATCTGGCTGACCAGTTGAGTACTTAACAGAATATTCCTCCAAAGGCGACGATTCAGTCCAAGTTGCACTAGGTATAGCGTCAACACGAGCGAAATCAAGTACGCTATCAGGCATAGCCTTAAGCAATGCCGTAGAAGATGCTGGCAAAGGTTTCGATGGTATAGAAGGCGTTTTAGGCATTACCATATGATTTTTGCTCGCAACATTTTCGTGATTCAATGCCCAACCTGGCCACATAAATGCTGAAATTAGAGCCAAAACCACAATTACTGCAGCTGAAGTCAACACAACTAATAACTTGCTGTGTGATGAATTATTGACACTTGAGGAATTCATATTCAACGCACCCATCTTTGAAGCATTCATACTTGAAGCATTCGATTTCGACATACTTGCATTATGTCACATCGCGATGACGCTTTTAGTACGCAAAAGCGCTTTACAATCAAAAACAAATACAAAATATGATTGTCTAATAAAGCGTATAGCGTCGAGATATGGCTAGTAAATCTACTCTTCACTATTTATGCTCCGAATGCGGTTGGAGCGGCTCAAAATGGTACGGTCGCTGCCCTGAATGTGGCGAATGGGGCACAGTGAACGAGTTTAGAGAGGCGCGAGTTAGCGGATTATCTCGTACAACACGTGCATCACGCGCAACAACAGCATCGCGCACCTATTCACCGGATGGCATAACTACTTCTAATCGCAATATCGCACATTCAACTCTCGATTCAGCAACATCTGCGCAACCAATTAATGAAATTCAAGCAGACGACGCAATGCGCATTCACACTGGTTTTAGCGAATTCGATCGCGTATTAGGCGGAGGACTTGTGCCAGGCTCCGTAACTCTTATAGCAGGAGAGCCAGGTATCGGAAAATCAACACTACTTCTAAAAACTGCAGCTTACGTATCTAAACAATCAAAAGAAAGCAACACTCCCCCTGTATTGTATATTTCCGGCGAGGAATCAGCAGCACAAGTTAAATTGCGCGCGTCTAGAATTAACGCTGTAAACGATTATTTATTACTTGCAACAACAGGCGATCTTGACACTGTACTAGATCTTATTGAAACACATCACCCTACGCTTGCTATTGTCGATTCTGCACAAACGATTTCCGCACAAGAAGTAGATGGTATTACAGGCGGTTCTACACAAGTTAGAGAAGTTGCGAGCGCACTTATCGACGTTGCTAAAACTAACAATATTCCGATACTTTTAGTTGGGCACGTTACAAAAGATGGTTCAATAGCAGGGCCGCGTACGCTTGAGCATTTAGTCGACACAGTATGTCAATTTGAGGGCGATACACAAACAGCACTACGCATGCTAAGAGCTGTAAAGAATCGCTTTGGACCTACAGACGAAGTTGGCTGCTTCGATATGAGCGGTGAAGGAATTGAGGAAGTGCCGGATCCTTCCGGACTGTTTTTGTCTTCTACAGAAAACAATAATCAAGGTAAAAATGCGCAAGATGGCACAAACGACGGAACTTGCGTCACTTTTACACTTGAAGGACACAGAAGCCTGCCGATTGAAATACAAGCACTTGTAACACAATCGGCTCTGCCCACTCCTCGCCGTGCAGTTTCTGGTGTTGATTCTAACCGTCTTGCAATGCTTACAGCAGTTTTGTATCGTCACGGACGCGTTAATTTGCTTGCAAAAGATTTGTACGTATCTACTATTGCAGGAGCGTTGGCAAAGGAGCCGTCTTGCGACTTGGCAATCGTAGCAGCTTTAGCTAGCGCTGCTGCCGGGAAAGCAGTAACTCCTAAAACTTGCGCAATTGGCGAGATGAGCTTAACCGGTCAAGTTCGCCCAGTGCCAAGAATAGAGCCGCGATTGCGCGAGGCTGCGCGAATAGGATATAGGCGCGCAATAGTTTGCCATATGCGGAAAAGCGTTAGTATTCCAGGATTAGAAATTATTGAAGTTAGCACAGTGCGAGAAGCGTTAAAAGCACTTGGACTATAAGCTAAACGCAGCTAGCAAAAATAATCGCAACTAAAAACCACTAAGCGCAAATATCAAAATCAGACTTCAGCTTCAGCATCTGTAATCTCGCGCACTTGCTCAACATTAGCTTTGAGCATATCTTTTAGCGCGTCAACTGAATCAAAAGCCTGTTGCGGACGCAAGAAACTAGCAAACTCAATGCAAACGCGGTGCCCGTACAAGTCTTTCCAATCGTCGAACAATCCGTAAGCTTCAACAGTGCGCTCTGCATCTTCTTCGCCATCTTTATTAAATGTTGGCTTAGTTCCAATAGAAATCGCAGCAGGCCAACGCCACGGAGAATGAACGCCTAAATGAAGCTCATCACGACGCAAAACACTCACATCTGGAACAGCATTTTTCGATGGTCTGACATCGTTCTTATTGTCAGCATCTAAATCAACAACCCAACCTGCATACACGCCATCAACTGGCACATAGCCTTCAATTTTTTCGCCAAGATTTACTGTTGGGAATCCAATCTCGCGCCCACGCTCGTCTCCATGAACTACTGTTCCTTCAACGCGATGCGGCTGATCCAAAATTTCACGCGCTTCTTTGACTCGACCAGTAGCCAACATCCAGCGCACATTTGTAGAACTCCAAGCACGCACTTTCTTATTTGGCATGCTCTTACTCCAAGCACGATATTCAGCTTTATTCATGCCCTCAGAAGGATCTTTAGGATCTCCAGGCTCCTGTGGAACTTCACGAACAATAGGATCAGGCACGCGAACGTCATCTGGACCCAAATCCTCTACTTCAATAAGCTCAAAAACTCCAGTTGCTTGAGACAACTCACGAATTGCTTTGATATCACCAGCACGACGAGCACCAAGCGCAGCATCAGAGCCAAGAACTAATGCTCGCATACCAAGCTTTCCAACGAGCTGACCTAAGAAGAAACGGTACGATTTTGCAGCAAAAGCAAGGCTGTAGCGCACAATCACAACATGATCAACATCCAACTGTGACATCACGCGCAAACGTTGACGCACGCTTGTAAGAGCATCCGGATCGTCCGGAAGTTTAGAATTAACGTCGCCAAAATCATCGTATAAATCAGGATTAGCATGCACTACGCTTGGACGCGGATCAAACATAATCACTACTGAAAACGCTCCATGACGATGCGCAAGATCCACAGTACGACGAATAACCTCGCGATGACCTTTGTGCATACCGTCGAATACGCCAATGGTAACAACCGCTTTACGCTCTGCACTTAACGTTGGCCAATTAATCATGCCGTTGGCATCTGGTCGAATGTCGATGACCTTCATGATATCCTTACTATCCGCGTTCAAGCATTACTCAAGCAAACTACGCAAAATACGCAATTCGTTATTTTAAATACTTATCTAGTTTACCAGTCTTCTCGCTTGCCGGAAATACCACAATTGGTTTGATTTGATTACTTTTTATATTTTTTGTCAATTCAACTACTGCAACAACGTCACATTCCTCAGTATTTGCGTTTGAAACGTACGCTATTGCAGGATAATTTTCGTAATTTATGCCAGATTTAAGCTCAATCCAGCGCCCAAAACGTAAGTCTTTAGCTTGATTCTCATCAATGCTTAAAGTTGGAAGCGAATGCGAAGCTGCATCCATCATATTTAAGCAAATTTTAGGAAGCATATTATTTGCGTCAAAATCGTCACTAGGAACTGCTTTTGAGCGATGCTGCAATACTCCATTGCGATCAGTAAATTCTCGCATTTGCGAGCGAAGTTTAAGAACTCGCGAATCAGTAACCGAAAAATCACCAACGCTAGTGCGACGAAGCTGAGTAAGATGTCCACCAACTCCTAGTAAGCGACCTAAATCACGAGCTAAAGCGCGAATATATGTTCCACTACTGCAAGAAACTTTTGCAGATATATCGCATACGAGTTTCCCACTCACTCCCCTAGTAATTCGAGGATTGCTCACTGAAAAATCACTAACAAATATCTCTCTAGGAGCAATCTCTACTGATTTTCCTTCGCGCGCTAAATCATAAGCGCGTTGACCATTAATTTTAATAGCAGAAAAAGCAGTAGGAGCTTGCATAATTTTGCCTACTAAATTTTCGCTAACAACTTGCTTAATTCGCTCAAAAGACAGTGACTTTTCAAAAGACATGTCTTTATTAGCGACGTGAACCCCCGGACCTATATTTAATGCGTCATTCGGAAGAATTTCACCTTCTGCATCATCAGTAGTAGTTGCTTCTCCTAAGCGGATTACTGCTTCATAGGTTTTATTGTGCCCCAACATGTAATTTAAAAGTCGCGTTGCATTGCCAAAACCTATGATTAGCAATCCTGTTGCCATAGGATCAAGCGTTCCTGCGTGCCCAACTCGCTTTGTATGCAACAAATGACGAGCGCATGCAACAATATCGTGACTTGTAACACCTTGCGGCTTATCTACAAGCAGTAATCCTGAATCTGGTATGCACATAAGTTAAATCTAGCTACTATACGATTCACATTGAGTTTGCTTTGAGATTTAATTGTTGTCAGACGATTCAGACATGTCTTCAAAGTCGCCCTCTTCAAAGTCATCGTCGTCGTCAAAATCGTCGTCGTCATCGAAATCATCGTCAGATTCTTCAACTTCGCGCGGCTTCTTATACGGATCGACATCGCCAGCATACTTAGCATTTTCACGCAACTTAGCTAATTCTTCATCACGATGACGAGCTGCAACAAGAATATCCTCAATTTCGTGCGCTTCAGACGGCACTTCGTCATAAATGAATTGCAATTGAGGAGTCAAACGCAATCCAGCTTTTGCACCGACCAAAGAGCGCAGTCGACCGTGAGCCTGCTGCAAAGCTTGTGCTGCACGCTGACGCTCGCCCTGCTCTTTGCCTTCGTGACCAAGTTGAGTCCAGTAAACCTTTGCAATTTGCAAATCGTTCGTAACACGCACTTCCGTAATAGTCACACTCGCCAAACGCTTATCATGCAAATGCGATTCCATATTGGAAGCGATTACGCGCTGAATTAATGCTGCAATACGTGCAGCTCTAGGATTCGTTCCTGCCATAATTACTTGCGCTCAATCTGCTTCATTTCAAAGGTTTCGATTATATCGCCAAGCTCAATGTCATTAAAGCTGCCGAGATTAATACCAGCTTCGTAACCTTCGCTAACGGATTGCACGTCATCCTTAAACCTACGCAAGCTGGAAATCTCCAAGTCGTTGACTGTAGCAACGCCGTCGCGCAAAATACGGCACTTCGTACCGCGCTTGACTTCGCCATCTTGGACCATAACACCAGCAATATTGCCGAACTTGGAAGAACGGAAGATTTCGCGAATCTCAGAGTGAGAAGTGACAACCTCTTCAAATTCTGGCTTAAGCATACCCTTCAAAGCAGCTTCGATATCTTCGATTGCCTTGTAAATAACCGAGTAGTACTTAACTTCCACGCCTTCGCGCTCAGCCAAATCAGCAACCTGACGGTTTGGACGCACGTTGAATCCAATAATCACAGCCTTATCGACAGTTGCCAAGTTCACATCATTCTGAGTAATTGCACCAACACCGCGGTGAATAACCTGGATGCCAACTTCCTCAGAGACCTCAATCTTCATCAAGGAATCTTCCAAAGCTTCAACAGAACCAGAAGAATCGCCCTTAATAACGATGTTCAGCATGTCAACTTCAGACTTAGCGAACTGTTCCTTAAGGCTTTCAAGAGACACAACCTTGCGGCGCTTAGCAAGCTGAGCTGCACGCTCTGTAGCTGCGCGCTTTTCAGCAATTTGACGAGCAGAACGATCGTCCGAAGTAACCAAGAACAAGTCGCCAGCGGTTGGAACAGAAGTCAAACCAAGCACCTGAACAGGAGTGGAAGGAGCCGCATCCTGCAAATGCTTGCCGTTCTCGTCGAGCATAGCGCGCACACGACCATAAGAAGTGCCAGCAACAATAGAATCACCGACGTGAAGAGTACCTTGCTGCACAAGAACAGTAGCAACAGCACCACGACCCTTATCGAGTCGAGCTTCGATAGTTGCACCGCGAGCATCCATATTTGGATTTGCTTTAGGATCAAGCTCAGCGTCAGCAGTCAACAACACAGCTTCAAGAAGCTTATCGACGTTCGTGCCCTGCTTTGCAGAAATATCCACGAACATGGTGTCTCCACCGTAATCTTCAGCAACTAAACCGTATTCTGTAAGCTGACCGCGAACCTTATCTGGGTTAGCACCTTCAACATCAATCTTGTTCACAGCCACAACAATTGGCACATGAGCAGCTTGAGCGTGGTTAATAGCTTCAACAGTCTGAGGCATCACGCCGTCGTCTGCTGCAACAACAAGAATTGCAACGTCTGTAAGCTCAGCACCGCGAGCACGCATAGCAGTAAACGCTTCGTGGCCTGGAGTATCGAGGAACGTAATCTTACGAGGCTTTCCTTCAAGATTTACAGTTACTTGATAAGCACCGATGCGCTGAGTAATGCCACCTGCTTCGCGATCGATAACATTCGACTTACGAATGGTATCAAGCAAGCGAGTTTTACCGTGATCGACGTGACCCATAACTGTTACTACAGGCGGACGAGACTGCAAATCGTCATCTTCTTGCAGCTCTTCTTCGTCCAAATCGATGTCAAACTGCTGCAAAAGCTCTTTATCTTCTTCTTCAGCAGAAACAATGCTGATATTCCAGCCGATTTCTTCACCCAAAATTTGGAATGTCGACTCATCCAAAGATTGTGTAGCTGTTGCCATCTCACCCAAGTGGAAGAGAACAGTTACCAAAGCTGCTGGATTTACATCGATCTTTTCTGCCAAATCAGAAAGAGTTGCGCCTTGACGCAAGCGAATCGTAGCACCGTTACCAGAAGGAATACGCACACCGCCAATCACTGGTGCTTTAAGCTCTTCGTATTCACGACGTTTCGCCAAGCGATTCTTACGAGCCTTAGAAGATTTACCACCTTGACGACCGAATGCACCTGCAGCTCCTGCACGACCGCGACCGCCACCACGCGATGGACCACCATTAGGTGCGCCCGCTGCAGCAGCCTGGAAGCTAGCTCCTTGAGACGCAAAACGAGATTCTGCAGATGGGCGAGAAGATGCACCAGAGCCTGCACCTGCGCCACCTTGACCGCGACGCTGACCCGACCACTGCGATGAGCGTGCGCCACCTTGACCAGAGCGACCGCCACGTGAGCGACCACCGCGTTCTGCACGTTCACCACGCGAACCTTGAGCTCCAGAGCCACCTTGACCCGGACGACCACCGCGGCCATTTTCAGCGCCAGGACGAGACATCGGATGAGGACGTGGAATATCTCCAGGTGTAGGAGCACGCATACCTTGCTTACGGCTAAACGGATTATTACCAGGACGTGGAGCAGATGCGCCTGCACCTTGTGCATTCTGGTGCGGACGAGGGCGAGGAGGCATCTGTGAACGATCTGAGTGAGATTGACCTTGAGCTTGCTGTCGCGATTCGCCGCGATTATCATTGCGGCGATCATTTTTTCTATTTTCGCCGGCAGACGCATTAGAACGCGAAGTATTGTTTGAACGAGTATGATTTGCACCCGGCTTTGGAGCAAAATGAGAAGCTGTGTTATGCACAGGCTGGTTAGCAGAAGAGCCAGCTACAGAATCACTGTGTGACGAATCTTTAGCTTGAGGTTTAGCCTGCGGCTTAGCTTGAGGCTTAGCTTTTGGCGCAGCAGGCTTACTTGCACTAGATGCCTTTTCGGACTTATTTCCGTCAGATGCTAACGCTGTTTGCAAACGACGGACTACTGGAGCCTCAACTGTTGAAGAAGCAGACTTAACAAATTCGCCCATGCTCTTCAAACGCTCCAACACGGTTTTACTGTCTACACCAAATTCTTTGGCCAGTTCATACACGCGCTTTTTAACCACTCAGTGTTCTCCTCTGTCTGTGGCAGCGCTAGTACACGCGACCACTTTACATTATTGCGAGCTTATTATTTATTATCGTGCGATATATCATCGTGCGACCATGATCTTATACCTCGTCTCCCGCCGGACGATGGCGATTGCCTTTCGCCCAGATTCCAGCTTTTAGCATACTCGAAACGTTGGATTGGCTCGAGTGTCGCTAAATGCCACGCGAGAGACTACTTTATTTGCACACCACTAGCAAAATAAACAATCAAGAAGTGCTAAACATTGCGGAAATATCAACCTAAAAAATATTTAGCACTTCTCAATTAACAATCTATTCAGCAGCAGATGCGTTATTATTCAAATCAACTGAAGCAGGCTGAGCATTTTGTGCTTGAGCTGCAGCAACCTTCTTAGCATGCTCTTCCGCAGACTCAATACCAATCTTCCAACCAGTCAACTTTGCAGCCAAACGAGCGTTCTGACCTTCTTTACCAATAGCAAGAGAAAGCTGAGCATCATGAATAAAAGCAACTGCAGTTTGATTCTTTTCACTCACTACTTGCACTTGTGTAGCAGTAGCAGGCGAAAGAGCAGCAGCAACAAACTTTGCTGGATCAGACGACCAATCCACAATATCAATCTTCTCTTGACCCAAGTTTTCCATTACAGCACGCACGCGTGAACCGCCAGGACCAATTAAAGCACCCTTTGGATTCACACCTTCAGTATTAGCTCTAACAGCAATCTTTGTGCGAGCACCGGCTTCGCGCGCAATCGACATAATAGAAACTGCTCCAGAAACAAGTTCCGGCACTTCTCGCTCAAAAAGACGACGAACTAATTCAGGATGTGAACGTGAAACAACAATTTCTGGACCACGCAGACCGCGAGCAACATTTACAACATATACGCGAATACGCTCGCCATGGCGGTAACGTTCACCTGGAACCTGCTCGCGACGCGGCAAAATAGCTTCAACGTCTCCAACAGCAACGTGGATGTTAGTGTTATCTTTTGCGTCTTGTTGAATGATGCCGTTAATAAGCTTGCCTTTTTGACCAGAAAACGCACCAAATACGCGGTCATCTTCAGCTTTACGGAAAATTTGACTAATAACTTGACGAGCCGTCGCAGCAGCTAAACGACCAAAATCACGCGGAGTATCGTCATACTCCTCTCCCAGCGTTGGGGCTGGATACGGGTTATCTTCAGTAGGTTTACCAGGAATTTCATCCCTAGCCCACACAGTGAACGAACCTGCACGTTCGTCCAATTCAACTCGCACATGCTTTGCAGGATGAGCGGTTTTCATATACGCAAGACGCAAGGCCTCGGCGAGCGCCTCGTCCAGCTCCTCGGCATTAATCCCCTGCYGTGCCGCAAGCTGATGCATTCCCGCCAAATCCAATTCCATCGCGCACGTCCTCTCGTTATAACGCATTAATTTATGATTATTAATTGTAACTATTAGAGCACACTTATTTTTTTCTTCTAACAACAGTTAGCTTTAATTGTTACAGACTTAGAACAAATACCAAATTAATAAATCGATATTGGTCACAGTCAGTGGCTATTTTAGTAGATTATGCAGACACTTTATGTTTTGTTAAATGATATGCACAAACAAGTAAAACGCAGTATTGCCAGAGCACTCGTGCTTCTTATATGCGTTTTAATATCTCCACTTCTAACAGCTTGCGGAACATTGCAAAACATTCATGTCGAGCATACAGTTCACACAGCAGCTCCAGAAAATGCATGTGCTAAAGCATACAGGCTTGCGCAAAAAAGGCAGCGCGAAATCAAGAAGAACCAGAATAACACATCCCTTAAGGATTTTGAAACTGCAGCGAAATATTGGAAAACTGTCGCTCAGCAATGCCCAGGAAGATTAAGCGAAAGTATTGTATACAGCACGCAAGCTCAATGGGAAATGCTTTCAAAGAAAAATAGTGACGAAAATTCAAATAATGTAAGCAATAAAAGCGGAAACGAAAGCTCAGAAAATACAAAAACTACAACAGCGCAACAAATGGAGCATGATTCATACGCGAATCTTATAGAAGTAATAAATCATTACAAAAACTTCAAATGGACACATCAGCCCTTGGCTCAAGCTGCAGAAGCTGAAGACAAACTTGCTTTTATTTTACAGACACTAGCAGCGCGAAAAGAGCAAAATATTGCATTGGAATACAGCGATATGGCGTCGACAAATGCTCAAACTCTTATGCGAGCTGCAGGAGAAGGAACAGACTTGCGCAAAAAAGTTTACGATATTCCTCAAGAGACGTTAGAAAGCGGAAAAACACATGATTCAGTAAACGGAAAAGATCTGCCGATTACCGCTATAGCTTACATGGATTGCGCTAGAGAAGAACTAGCTGCTTTTAATCAAATAATAACGATTACGTCAAAAAATAATAATGCATCCGAGAATAACGTTACTGCAAAAAGCGATGATAACGATTCTGTAATGCGCGCCCAACAAACTCTTAAAAATGCAATTGTGCAATTAATCACATCTAGACTGTTAAGAGCTTATGAGCTTGGGTATCCTACTGATGCAAAACTTATTTTGAAGTAAAACTTAAACTTAGTGCTTTTAGCCTATACGGCATTCCCCTTTACACACAAAACAGGACTTGACTTCAAACGCGAGATAAGTTGCGCACGTTTGGAGCAATTTCCAAAACAAAACGCTCCAAACGCGAGAGAAAGTTCGCGCGGATTACGCGCTTGCTGCTGAGCTTGCGCGGAAATACACTAGTCTGCCCTGCCTGCGTCTTTATTGACGCAAGCTCGGCGAATTAAAAAAGCCTAAAGCAATTTACAGCTTTAGGCTTGGTTAATTCGCGGATGAAGCGAGATTCGAACTCGCGGAGGAGTTTACCCTCACACGCTTTCGAGGCGTGCTCCTTAGACCGCTCGGACATTCATCCACTTGCGATTTGTCGCACTGCAAGCGCGCACAAACGCAACTTTTCAATTGTAAACCATGCCGCGAATATAAAATCCATGGTGCGTTGAAACGTTATAACTCAGACGAATCACGGCGAGCGCGAATTTTTTCAGCGCGAGAAGCAAGCTCCTCATCAGGAGGATAAGCTACATATTCCAATGTCAATCCATGAGGATCAATTGGACCCGTCGAGCCTTCACGAAGAGGAACATTAATCTTTTCCTCAAACCAATCAAGAGAACGCTTTCCACAACCAATTTGCACACAAGCTTGCACAAGAGAACGCACCATATTGTGCGCAAAAGCATCAGCGACAATAGTAAATTCAAGCAAACTTTGTTCAATAGGAAGAACAAATCCAGTACTATTCTGCGCATCCTTTGACCCAACTCTGTGCCATCGAGCCTGCTTAACTTCGCGAATAGTAGTTCCGCCAGGATTCGGCTTAGCAAATGAGCCAAAATCATGCAAACCAACCATAAGACGCGCAGCCTGATTCATAGCATCAATATCAAGCTCTGAATCAAAACGCAAAACAAAGCCGCGCATACGAGGATCATATTTAGCTTTGCAATACCCATCAGCAATACGATACACATATGTGCGCTCTAGCGCAGAAAATCTAGCATCAAAGCCATAAGGCGCAACACTAACCTTGTGTATAACAATATCCTGCGGAAGCACATGCCTCAGCCTATACTCCAGCGCACTAACACCATCTAAACCAGTATGCCCTATGCAACGCTGCAATGTTTCATCTGAAATATCTAAATGACACACTTGATGAGATGCATGAACGCCAGTATCCGTACGACCAGCAACAGTAAGACGCAACGATTCAGTAGGATCATTTTCCGGGACGCGCAAAACCATATGCAATGCTGCTTCAATATCACCTTGAACAGTGCGCAAAGTAGGCTGCTTAGCCCAACCATAAAATCCGCCGCCGTCATAAGCCAAATCCAAGCGAAGTCGCATTTAAAAACCTTTCCAAACAGACTTTACACTAGCTTTTCTTATCCGAACCGCCCACAAGCGCAAAAGCGCTCATAACACTACGAATCAGCTCATGAGTCTTTGAATCCATATGCATCGCAACCTTCAATAATTTAGGAACAACTTCCGACCAATGCAAAGACATTTCATCAAAAGTTGGGTAACCCAAATTACTAAAAATCTTATAAACAGCGTCAATCCTGCGCTTGCGCTCTTCAAACGGCAAATTCATCATCCACTCGTTCGCTGCCTTAGAAACTGCCAGCGCGCGCAGCGTTACGCAATCGCAGTAATCAAAATCGCCATTCTTAACTTGCCAATACATGCCAAAATGTTGCATTAAGCCAATAGAATCGGCAGTCGTGACTTTATACGGCACCCCAGTATCCATAATCAGTCCAATAAAAGCAGACTGCGGAACTACTTTTTCAATACGACTTGAAACATTCGCAAAAACGCTTGTATCCACTACATCAGACGCAAAACCAGGGCCGTCCATAGAATAAATTTTTGATACAAGGTCACCTAGTTTTTGACTTGTAGCATCTAAGCGCATAGCCGCATAAGCAGCCATGTTCCCACCTTTTGAATGACCGACAACAATAATATTTGAATTATTATTTTGCAAGTCTACGGAAGATTTTGAAAAGCGGGCAAAAAGTTTGTTCGCAAAAAGTTTATTAAAGAAGTTTTTATTAGAATAACGTTTGCTATATCTTTGCGCTACAGAAGTCAAATATTCAGCAGCAGATTCTTGCGCTGGCACTGGGCAGCGGAAAGCCATGTTGAAATCTTCTTTCCACCCAACAAGCGTATTATCAGTGCCACGATACGCAACAACAAGAGTATGAGGATTATCAATCCCCTCGCAATTGCTAAGATCAAAAGTAACTCCAGCAAACTGCTGTTCTAATGATTCGTCAATATTTGATTCATCAAACCTCTCAAGATACTCCCCTACGCGAATTCCCCTATACCTAGGGCTGGAAGCGACAGCAAGAAGCAGCTTCCTACGGAATTTATCTACTTTAGGAGCCCCAGAAGCAAACATTGACGAATAGTCTTCTATTCTAAGCAATTCGTTAATAGATACAGTCGAAATATTCTTTGGATTATCGCAATATTTTGGCACGGAAGTTGGCATATTTATATAAGATAGCTCGCACAAAATCAGCGCATCCACGGCATTAAACTTGCGCTGAGCGAAGGTAGAGAAATCGTTGCGCAACAAATCAATAATATTCGGCATAACTTAATAATAATACAAATAAAAAACGAGCCGAGGAACTAACCTCGACTCGTCTTAGCAATTCTTTAAGAAGCGATTAAACGCTTGCTTTAAGATTCACTTTACCGATGCGTAAAGCTGGAATATAAACTACTCGGCAGCTTCTTCTTTAGCTGCAACCTTAGTAGCTGCTTCAGCTTCCTTCACAACAGCCTTCTTTGGGCTTACTGGCTCAGTCACGAGCTCAATAATTGCCTGAGGAGCGGTATCACCACGACGTGGAGCAATCTTCACGATGCGGGTGTAACCACCTTCACGCTGCTTCATCTGCTCAGCAATCTGAGTGAAAAGCACGTGAACCACGGACTTGTTGCGAATTACACGCAACACACGACGACGCGAATGTAAATCGCCACGCTTAGCGAATGAAATCAAACGCTCAGCAAGCGGACGAAGACGCTTTGCCTTTGGCAACGTCGTTACGATACGACCGTGCTGGAAGAGGCTGGTCGCCATATTGGCCAGCATCAGGCGCTCATGAGCCGGGCTAGAAGCCAGACGAGGGCCTTGTTTCGGTGTAGGCATTATTACTCCTTATTGTCGCATCGCTCAGGTGGGCATCAACCCGAACATCCGAACGTTACGACGATTGCAGGCGGAACTTACTCGTCTTCAGGCGAGAAGAAAGTGCCACCTTCGAGATTATTGGCGTCGAAGCCAATCGGTGAAGCCTTCAAAGACAGACCCATTGCCTGCAACTTCTCTTTAACTTCATCGATGGATTTCATGCCGAAATTACGAATATCGAGCAAATCCTGCTCAGTGTGAACTACCAGTTCGCCGACTGTATGAATACCCTCACGCTTCAAGCAATTATAGCTACGCTGAGTAAAATTCATATCTTCAATCGGTATAGCCAACTGAGAATCAGCTTCATCATGAGTTGGCGCTGGACCAACTTCAACACCTTCAGCATCAACGTTAAGCTCACGGCAAAGACCGAAAAGCTCAACTAAAGTCGAGCCTGCAGATGCAACTGCATCACGCGGTGTAATAGCTGGCTTGGTTTCCACATCCAGGATGAGCTTATCGAAGTCCGTGCGCTGTTCCACGCGGGTAGCTTCGACCTTATAGCTCACCTTCAAAACTGGTGAGTAGATCGAATCCACAGGAATGCGGCCGATTTCGCTGTTCTCCTGCTTGTTCATCTGAGCTGGCACGTAGCCGCGACCGCGTTCAACAGTAAACTCAATTTCAAGTTCACCATCTTCTGCGAGTGTAGCAATATGCAAGTCAGGGTTAGCAATAGTAACACCGGCTGGAGGAGTAATATCTCCAGCAGTGGCTTCACCTTTACCATTCTTGCGCAAATACATCACTACAGGCTCGTCGTACTCACTCGTGAGCACGATGCCCTTGATGTTCAGCAGAATTTCAGTGACATCTTCTTCAACACCTGGCAGAGTCGTAAACTCATGCAGAGCTCCAGAGATGCGAACCGAAGTAACGGCAGCACCTGGAATAGAGCTTAACAAGGTACGACGCAGCGAATTGCCGAGAGTGTAGCCAAAACCTGGTTCCAGCGGCTCAATAGTAAAGCGAGAACGCTGGGGATTCAGTGATTCCTCGGTAAGTGTCGGACGCTGTGCGATAAGCACTTTGGTATCCTTTCAGCTTCTGGTCGGTGGTGCACTCGCCGCCCATAAGCGGGTTGGATGGATGGATTCGTAAGAGTGCTCAGACGCGGCGACGCTTTGGTGGGCGTACGCCGTTATGCGCTTGCGGGGTAACGTCGGTAATAGAACCAACTTCGAGACCCGCGGACTGGAGGGAACGGATAGCGGTTTCACGACCGGAACCTGGACCCTTAACAAACACGTCGACCTTCTTGAGGCCATGCTCCATTGCCTTGCGTGCGGCAGACTCAGCAGCCATACCTGCAGCGTAAGGAGTCGACTTACGGGAACCCTTAAAGCCGACATCACCGCCGGAAGCCCAAGAAAGGACTGCACCGGATGGATCGGTAATGGAGATAATCGTGTTATTGAATGTTGATTTAATATGCGCCTGCCCAACCGGCACCGACTTGCGGTCCCGGCGACGCGGCTTGCGCGAGGCTTGCTTTGCAGCTGCCATTGACCCTCGTTTCCTAATGACGAATGAGTTGGTATGTCTAGACGATGGAAATATATCCGTGGCCTAGAGCCGACCACCGACTACTATCGGGTGGCCTTCTTCTTCCCGGCGACAGTACGCTTCGGACCCTTGCGAGTACGAGCATTAGTCTTGGTACGCTGACCACGCACAGGAAGACCCTTGCGATGACGCTGGCCTTGATAGCAGTTGATCTGAATCTTACGACGGATGTCAGCGTCGATCTCACGACGCAAATCGCCTTCAATCTTGTAATTGGCCTCAAGATAATCACGCAAGGTGATCAGCTGTTCATCCGTAAGATCCTTGACGCGAGTGTCCGGATTAACACCGGTCGCGGCAAGCGTTTCCTTAGCGCGAGTACGACCAACACCAAAAATGTAGGTGAGGGCAATCTCAATGCGCTTCTCATTGGGAATATCTACTCCGGCAAGACGTGCCATTGTAATTCCTTTACTGTTACGCAGGTCGTGCACCAAGTCTTCCGCATTAATAGAAATTAAATGCGGCCTGGGCCTGCGCACCCAGGGTTCAGCTTCTGCTGTGACTTAGCGCCTTATTCTTTGTATTCCGCGATGGAAATCTGCTCAGCCCTGACGCTGCTTATGACGTGGGTTAATGCAGATCACCATGACGCGGCCGTGACGGCGGATCACGCGGCAGTTTTCGCAGATCCTCTTCACGCTAGGGCTGACCTTCATGGTTTTCCTTTGCTTGTACCTTACTTATAACGGTACGTAATACGCCCACGATTCAGATCGTAAGGGCTCATCTCTAGCACTACACGATCTTGAGGAAGAATGCGAATATAATTTTTACGCATCTTACCAGAGATCGTAGCTAAAACAATGTGCTCATTCTCAAGCTGAACGCGAAACATCGCATTTGGTAGTGCTTCTACTACCGTGCCTTCGACTTCAATCACACCGTCTTTTGCCATGAGCCTCGTTCCGTTCCTTGGGCATACTACTTTGCGCATCCGAAGACACGCCAATCTTCTATAATACAGTAAATGCGTCCCATTCAACACTCGGCGTGTCGAACAGAACGCATCTTACTTTTTAAATTTAAAAACGCACTACTTAATTAAGTGATTCAACAATGCGATTATTGATTTCCTTAATATCTCCAACGCCATCTACTTCAACCAACTGACCGCGGCTATCATAAATATCAAGCAATGGAGCTGTTTCTTTCTCATACGTTTCCAAACGCTTAGCAATTACTTCTGGAGTATCGTCAGAACGGCCTTGCTCCACTGCACGCTTTTGCATGCGTTCGAGCAAAACATCGCGCTCAGCCTCGAGAGCCACAACGTGATCAAGAGGAGTGCCAAGCTCTTCCAACATACGATCTAAAGCTTGAACCTGAGAAGCGTTGCGAGGATAACCGTCGAGAATCCAACCACTCTTTGCATCATCTTGAGCAAGACGATCCTTAACAATGTTGTTAGTCAGCTCATCTGGAACCAACTCGCCCTTGTCAAGATATCCCTGAACCTGTTTTCCAAGCTCAGTATGATTCTTAAGGTTATAGCGGAAAATATCACCAGTAGAAATCGCTGGAATGCCATAATGCTCACTTAACAAAGCGGCCTGAGTGCCTTTTCCAACGCCCTGTGGACCCATAATTAGTAATCGCATATTCATCTCCTTGGCTCGCTAACTGTAGTTACTTAGATACTTGCTTTTGCTCATCATGCTTGAACAAGAAACCAGCATACTGGAATTGTTCAGTCTGAGCCTTTGCTTGACGCAACGTATCCAAACCAACGCCAGCAATAATCAAAATTGTTGTACCACCGAATGGCAATTTTGTATTCAAATGCAAAGCCATAATCAAAACGGTAGGAATCAATGCAACAAAGAGCAAATAAATAGCACCGACAGTATTCAACCTGTTCATAACATAGCTAAGATAATGACTTGTAGCACTACCAGCGCGAATGCCTGGTATGAAGCCACCATACTCTTTCATGTTATCTGCAGTCTCATCAGGATTAAAAGTAATCTCTGTGTAGAAGAAGCAGAAGAACACAATCATTACTGTGTAAAACGCAATATACCAAGCAGAAGTGGAATTAGCCAAATTAGCTTCAATCCAATTCACCCAAGCCTTGCTCTTATCTCCAAACTGGGCAATAAGAGTAGGAACAGCAAGAATTGACGAAGCAAAGATTGGTGGGATAACACCACTCATATTCACCTTTAATGGCAAATAAGTCGAAGAGCCACCATACATTTTTCGGCCAATCATGCGGCGCGTATACTGCACAGGAATACGACGTTGAGCAAGCTCAACAAAGTCAACAAATATGAGGATAACAATCAAAACGCCACCAACAATAGCGAACTTATTCCAATCGCCATTAGAACCGTTGGTGCCCCAACCAATTTCCCAAAGCTTTGGCAAGAAGCCAGAGCAAATAGACATAAAGATTAAGACAGACATGCCTTGACCGATACCCTTATCGGTGATGAGTTCTGCCATCCACATAATAAGACCAGTACCGCCAGTCATGATCAAAACCATGACAATAAGGCTCCACATGCTTCCGTCTGGAATAATATTATTTCCGCACTGATAATTAAACAAAGCACCCGTACGTGCTGTTACCAAAATCGTAGTAGATTGCAAAATTGCCAATCCAATAGTTAGATAACGCGTGTACTGCGTAAGCTTTGTTTCTCCAGACTGACCTTCCTTATGAAGAGCTTCAAAGCGAGGAATAACCACGCGCAAAAGCTGAATCACAATGGAAGCAGTGATGTAAGGCATAACACCCAAAGCAAAAATAGAAAGCTGCAACAGCGAGCCACCTGAGAACAAGTTAACTAACCCAATAAAGTTCTCGCTCGATGAAGCTAATTTAACAGTGCAAGCATGCACAACTTTATAGTCCACACCCGGAATCGGAATAAATGAACCAATACGATAAATAATTATCATAGCGAAGACGAAGAGGATCTTGTTCCTCAACTCCTTCGTCCTGAAGGCCTGGATTAACGTTTTCACCTGGGTCTTCCTCCCTTTTTTCGCGCACTCCTAGGCGCAACAGTGCAAAAAACAAACTCTGAGGCAATAGTTTAACCCACGGTACCTACTGAAATAGGTTATTGGTGAGTTTTGGTGATAAAAATAGTCCCTCTAGACAATGCTAGAGGGACTATCACAGATTTATAACTGCATCAAGCTTTAAGTAGCCTTTAACTACTCTTCGCTGATGGAGCCGCCGGCAGCCTCAACCTTTGCCTTAGCAGAAGCAGAAGCTTTCATACCCTTAAGAGTCAAGGCAACAGTTAATTCACCATCACCAAGAACCTTCACAGGATAGCCATCACGTACAGCGCCCTTAGTAATAAGGTCAGCTACAGTAACCTCGCCACCCTTTGGGAAAAGTTCAGCAAGATCTGCAACGTTGACGACTTGGAATTCCTTCTTGAAAGGACTCTTGAAGCCACGCAACTTAGGCAAGCGCATGTACAGTGGGAGCTGGCCACCTTCGAAGCCAGGACGAACCTGATAACGCTTCTTTGTGCCCTTATCACCACGACCTGAGGTCTTACCCTTAGAGCCTTCACCACGACCTACACGGATGCGATCCTTCTTAGCTCCTGGAGCTGGACGCAACGTGTGCATATGCAGCATTGGTTCTTCGTTAGCCATAATCAGTCGACCTCCTCGACGCTCACCAAGTGGCGAACGGCCATAACCAAGCCACGATTGACGGGGGTGTCCTCGCGAACTACGCTGTGACCAATCTTATGAAGGCCGAGCGTATGAACATTCGCGCGCTGGCGCTCAGTTGTATGAACTAAACCATGCACCAGAGTGATCTTCAAATTTGACATCACTCACCATCCTTTGCTTCAGATGCCTTGGCGGCCTGAGCTTCTTCGCGAGCCTTGCGAGCTTCGGCAATGCCGGCAGCACGCTCACGGAGCAAAGCATCAGGAGCGACTTCCTCAAGAGAAAGACCACGACGAGCAGAAATCTCTTCTGGCTCTTCGAGCTTCTTCAAAGCGTCCACAGTAGCACGCACTACGTTTACAGCAGTTGCAGAGCCCATGGACTTGGTGAGGATGTCCGTAATGCCGGCGCATTCCATAACAGCGCGCACAGCACCACCAGCAATTACACCAGTACCTGGAGCAGCTGGACGGAGCAACACAGTACCAGCAGCATCGTGACCGAGCACTGGATGAGTGACGGTACCACGAATGCGTGGAACAGTGAACATATGCTTCTTAGCGTCAAGCTGACCCTTAGCAATAGCAGCTGGAACTTCGCGAGACTTGCCGTAACCAACACCAACAGTGCCCTTACCGTCGCCAACAACAACAAGTGCTGCAAAGCTAAAGGTACGACCACCCTTGTGGGTCTTGGAAACACGGTTAATAGTAACTACGCGATCCAGAAGCTCTTCGCCACGGTTTTCTTCACGACGATTACGACGTTCGCCGCGTTTACCCTCGCCCTTGTTACGGCGAGAACGACGATCATCGTTACGCTCCTCAGCGGATGCCTGAGTGTTCTGAGTTTCTTCAGCCACTTGGGTTTCCTTTTCGTTGTCGCTCACAGTGCCAGACCTCCCTGACGGGCGCCTTCAGCCACTGCTGCGACGCGACCATGATATTTGTTACCGCCACGGTCGAAGACTACAGCGGTGATACCCGCTTCCTTCGCCTTAGCCGCTACTAATTCGCCAACCTTGGTTGCAGCTTCAGTCTTCGTGCCAGTGAAACCAGCGAAGTCAGCAGTCAAAGTGGAAGCGCTTACCAAAGTAATTCCCTTGGTATCATCCACAATCTGAGCAACCATATGACGGTTAGAACGGGAAACAACTAAACGAGGACGTTCAGCTGTGCCGGCAATGTGCTTACGAAGACGGGCGTGACGACGCAAACGTGCGACTTTGGTACCCTTACCGAAAATCTTAACGCTCATATCACTTACCAGCCTTTCCAGCCTTGCGCAGGATACGTTCATCGGTGTACTTAATACCCTTACCCTTGTAAGGTTCTGGAGCACGAAGCTTACGAATGTTAGCAGCAACCTGGCCAACAGTCTGCTTATCGGTGCCCTTTACGATTACCTGGTTAGGATTTGGCAACTCGAACTCAATACCTGCCGGTGGTTGAACGGTAATAGTGTGAGAATAACCGAGCGAGAACTCAATGCCCTTGCCCTTCATCACTGCACGATAACCGGTACCGACAATATCCAAAGTCTTGGTGTAGCCGTCATGCACACCCTTCACCATAGAAGCAACAATTGCGCGAGCCAAACCATGCTTTGCACGAGTTGGGCGCAAATCGTCAACTGGAGTCAGAACAATCTGATTGTCAGCGACTGCTGCGGTGATTCCCTCTGGAATTTCATAAGAATCAGAACCCTTAGCGCCTTTGACGCTGAAGGACTGACCTTCAATCTTTACTTCCACGCCTGCAGGAATGTCGACGGGGAGCTTACCAATATGCGATGCCATCTTCAGCTCTCCTTTCTCACCATACGTAGGCGACGATTTCGCCGCCAATGCCTCGATCGAGGCATTCCTTCTGAGTCAACAATCCCGAGCTGGTCGAGATAATAGCAATACCGAGGCCACCAAGAGGCATTGGCAAAGCATCAGACTTTGCGTAACGACGCAAGCCTGGCTTAGAAATGCGCTTGATGCCTTGGATAGAACGCTGGCCATTGGAGCCATACTTCAACGTAATTTCCAACGTCTGTCCAACCTTAGCTTCCTTAGCAGCGAAGTCCTTAATATAGCCTTCGTGCTTCAGAATCTCGGCGATATTCGCCTTGAATTTGGAGTACGGCATTTCCACGGTATCGTGCTTTGCCGCGCTCGCATTACGCAGACGTGTCAACATGTCTGCGATTGGATCTGTCATTGTCATGTGGGCTAACGCCCTTTCTCGCCGTGGTTTCCACCGCCTCTATATGAGAACTTTGTCTTCAAGCAGTGGACCTTCAGCGTCGATATTTACCAACTGGACTTCGTAACACCCGGCAACTCACCGCGATGAGCCTTCTCACGAAGGCAGATGCGGCACAGACCGAACTTGCGATACACGGAGTGAGGACGACCACAAACCTGGCAACGCGTATAAGCGCGTACCTTGAACTTCGGCTTGGCGGCCGCCTTGTTTTTCAGAGCGGTTTTTGCCATTTCAGTTCTCCTTGAATGGGAAACCGAGGTGCTTAAGCAAAGACTTGGCCTCCACATCGTCCTTGGTGGTAGTCACCACGGTGATGTCCATACCACGCTGATGATCAATCGAGTCAGGATCGATCTCATGGAACATAGACTGTTCCGTAAGACCAAAGTTGTAATTACCCTGACCGTCAAACTGGTTGCCATTGATACCACGGAAATCGCGGATACGAGGCAAAGCCAGAGTGAGCAAACGATCCAAGAATTCCCACATACGATCGCCACGAAGAGTTACGTAAGCACCGATAGCCTGACCTTCGCGCAAATGGAACTGAGCGACAGACTTCTTTGCCTTAGTTACCTTTGGCTTCTGGCCGGCAATCAAAGTGAGATCCTTAATCGCACCTTCGATGAGCTTAGAATCACGAGCTGCAGCGCCGACGCCCATAGAGACGACAACCTTCTGCACGCGAGCCACCTGCATAGGATTAGTGTGGCCGAATTCTTTCTCCAAGGCTGGTACGATTTCATCCTTGTATTGTTGCTTTAAGCGCGGAGTTGCCGGCAACTCAACTGTAGTATCGGTCATGCCAGCTCCTTTCCGGACTTCTTGGCGACACGCACGCGCACGGTCTTAACCTTGCCGTCACGAGCCTCTTGCTTAACAATCACGCCAACGCGTGTAGGCTGCTTGGTCTCTGGATCAATAACCATCACATTAGAGCGATGGATTGGAGCCTCAACCGAAACAATGCCCGCCTGCTGACCCTGCTGGGTGGCGCGAACGTGCTTCTTAACGACCTGAACGCCTTCTACGATCAAACGGTCATCGGCTAGTACACGAACTACTTTGCCTTCCTTACCGCGATCCTTGCCGCGAATGACCTTCACCTGGTCGCCGGACTTAATCTTGGCTACCATATCAGATCACCTCCGGAGCAAGGGACACAATCTTCATGAAGCGCTGATCGCGCAATTCACGACCGACTGGTCCGAAGATACGAGTGCCTTTTGGTTCACGACCGGAGCCGAGAATTACGGCGGCGTTCTCATCGAACTTAATATAGGAACCATCGACACGGCGATGTTCCTTGACAGTACGGACGACGACAGCCTTAACTACGTCGCCTTTCTTGACCGACCCGCCAGGGATCGCGTCCTTGACGGAGGCGACGATGATGTCGCCGATGCCGGCATAGCGTCGCTTCGATCCACCGAGCACGCGGATGGCAAGTAACTCCTTAGCACCCGTGTTGTCGGCGACATGAAGCCGCGTTTCCTGCTGAATCATTGATTCTCCTTAGCCGAGCTGGTTCTCCCCACTCACCTGTGTCTACCACAGTAGCAGACACAGGTGAAGCGCGGAGCCTTGCCGAACTTGTTTACTTGGCGCGCTCGATAATCGAGTCGAGACGCCAACGCTTGGTCTTGCTCAGTGGCCGAGTTTCCATAATACTCACGAGGTCGCCAATATGTGCCTCATTGTGTTCATCATGGGCTTTGACCTTGCGGGTGGAGCGAACGACTTTACCGTAAAGCGGGTGTGTCGAACGCTGCTCCAGCTCAACGGCGATTGTCTTGTCCATGGCCTCGGACACGACGTAGCCGCGACGAACCTTGCGGAAGTTGCGCTCTTGGTTCTCAGCCATGCTTACTTCTCCTTGACCTCAGTGGCGCCAGGCTCTTGGCTGATGCCGAGTTCACGCTCACGCAGGATAGTATACATCCTGGCAATGTCGTGCTTGACCGCCTTGAGGCGAGCGCTGTTTTCGAGTTGACCAGTTGCTGCCTGGAAGCGCAAGTTAAATAGCTCTTCCTTAGACTTCTTCAAGAAGCCTTCGATCTCAGCATTTGTCTTCTCGTTCAAATTCTTGATGGTGTAGTCTGCAGTTCCGACTGGCATCAGATGTCACCGCCTTCACGCGCAATAACACGGCATTTCATTGGGAGCTTATCGATAGCGCGGCGCAAGGCCTCGCGAGCGATGTCCTCAGAAACACCACCGATCTCGAACATTACGCGTCCTGGGTGGATGTTGGCAATCCAGAATTCTGGAGCACCCTTACCGGAACCCATTCGCGCACCAAGCGGGTGCTTGGTTAATGGACGATCTGGGAAGATCGTAATCCACACACGACCGCCACGCTTAATGTAGCGAGTCATTGCGATACGAGCTGCCTCGATCTGTCGGTTAGTGATGTAAGCCGGAGCCAGCGCCTGAATACCAAAATCGCCGAAAGCGATCTCGGTGCCACCCTTAGACATGCCGCTACGGGTAGGACGGTGCTGCTTACGATATTTAGTCCTCTTTGGGATAAGCATCTGCTCACTCCTTCGTTTCCGTTGCGGCAGGAGCTTCAGCAGCTGCAGCTTCAGCTGGCTTTTCAGCCTGTGCTTCAGCAGCCTTCTGCTGGTTAGCAGGACGTGCGCCACGACGTGGACGACGATCGCCACCACGACGACCTTCACGCTTACCCTGCTGAGCCTGCTGCTCTTCGAACTCACGCTCGGTCATATCACCCTTGTAGATCCAGACCTTTACGCCGATACGGCCGTATGTGGTCTTAGCTTCAAAGAAGCCGTAATCAATCAAGGCACGAAGAGTCTGCAGTGGAACGCGACCCTCGCGATAGAACTCAGAGCGGCTCATTTCGGCGCCACCAAGGCGACCGGAGAGCTTGATACGGATACCCTTGGCACCTGCACGCATTGCATCTTGCTGTGCCTTACGCATAGCACGACGGAATGTAACACGGTTTGTCAACTGCTCCGCAATTCCCTGAGCAACCAACTGAGCGTCAAGTGCAGCATTCTTCACTTCGAAGATGTTGAGCTGTACTTGCTTGCCTGTGAGCTTCTCGAGCTTTGCGCGAACGCGCTCAGCTTCAGCGCCACGACGACCGATGATAATACCCGGACGAGCAGTGTGAATATCTACACGAACGCGATCACGAGTGCGCTCGATAACGATACGAGATACGCCAGCACGCTCGAGGTCATGGCTCATTTCCTTGCGAATCTTGTCATCCTCAAGGACGAAGTCACGATAACGCTCGCCAGCTTTGTTGGAGTCAGAGAACCACTTAGAGCGATGATTCTCGGTGATGCCCAGGCGATAGCCGAAAGGATTGATCTTCTGACCCATCTTTAGCGGGCTCCTTCCTTAAGCGAGACGATAACAGTGATATGGCTTGTGCGCTTGTTAATGCGCGCAGCGCGACCCTGTGCACGAGCACGGAAACGCTTAAGCGTTACACCCTCGTCCACATAGGTTTCCTTGATGACCAAGTCCTGCTCACGGAATGGTTCACCGGCTTTTTCAGCCTTAACGCGAGCGTTAGCGATCGCGCTTTCAAGAACCTTGCGCACCGGCAATGATGCGTCCTGAGGAGCAAACTTCAAAATGGTAATAGCTTCGCTTGCACGCTTGCCTCGGATGAGGTCGACCATGCGGCGAGCCTTGCGCGGCGTCACGCGGACGTGACGAGCGATTGCTTTAGCTTCCATGTGTCCTAACTCTCCTTTAGCGGCGTGCCTTTTTGTCGTCCTTCACGTGACCCTTAAAGGTCTTGGTCGGGGCGAACTCACCGAGCTTATGACCAACCATGGCTTCGGTAACGAATACCGGCACATGCTTGCGGCCATCATGTACGGCAAAGGTGTGTCCAATGAAATCAGGAGTGATCATCGAACGACGCGACCAAGTCTTAATGACATTGTGCGTACCCTTGTCGTTTTGCTCGTCGACTTTCTTCTGCAAGTGGGCGTCGACGAAAGGGCCCTTCTTGATGCTACGAGTCATCTATTCGACACTCCCTTACTTGCGGTTCTTACCATTCGGGCGACGACGAACAATCATCTTGTTCGAAGCCTTCTTTGGACGACGTGTACGAACCTCACCCTTGCCCCATGGAGAAACTGGTGGCTTACCACCACGGGTGCGACCACCATGTGGATGGTCCACAGGGTTCATGGATTCGCCTCGGGTGATTGGTCTACGACCAAGCCAACGTGCGCGACCTGCCTTACCAAGCTCGATATTGGCGTGATCGGAGTTACCTACTTCGCCAACAGTAGCGCGGCAACGAGCGTCCACGTTACGAATTTCGCCAGACGGCATACGCAACTGCGCATAAGCACCATCCTTAGCGACGAGCTGAACAGCGGCACCAGCGGAACGAGCAATCTTCGCACCACCAAGTGGACGAAGTTCAATTGCGTGAACCACGGTACCGGTTGGGATATTCTTCAGAGGCAGGTTGTTGCCTGGCTTAATATCAGCCTGAGCGCCGGTCTCAATAACATCACCCTGGGCAACGCCTTCAGGAGCGATAATGTAACGCTTCTCACCGTCTGCGTAATGCAACAAAGCGATGCGAGCGGAACGATTAGGGTCATACTCAATATGAGCGACCTTTGCTGGCACGCCATCCTTGTCCCAACGCTTGAAGTCGATGAGACGATACTGACGCTTGTGACCGCCGCCGCGATGGCGAGAAGTCATGCGGCCGTAAGAGTTACGACCACCAGTCTTGCTGAGTTTGCGTACCAGCGACTTTTCAGGCGTAGAACGCGTGATCTCGGCAAAATCCGAAACCGAAGCGTTACGACGGCCTGCAGTCGTCGGCTTATAAACGCGGATAGCCATAATATAGTATTCCTTTACTTTTCTCGGCTAGCCTTCAGTTACCAAAGATGTCAATCGTTTGACCTTCAGCCACGGTGACAATAGCACGCTTCTGGTTCACACGACGGCCGAAACCGGTGCGAGAGCGCTTCAACTTGCCAGCGCGGTTCAAAGTGTTAACGTTTGTCACCTTGACCTTGAAGATTTCTTCGATAGCCTGCTTGATCTGAACCTTGTTAGCATCTGGAGCCACTACGAAAGTGTACTGACCACGATCAGAAGCTGCGTAACTTTTTTCAGAAACAACTGGCTTAAGAATTACGTCATGTGCTGGGTTATGGACTGCGACCATTTAAATCAGGCCTCCTTAACGACAGGCTCGGTCTTAGCAGCAACGAAGGCTTCGAAGCCTTCCTTGGAGAAGACGACGTACTGAGCTGTAACAACATCGTAAGTGTTGAGCTGATCAGCGAAGATCACGTGAACAGTTGGAATGTTGCGTACAGACATCCACTCATTGATGTTCTCACGAGAAAGAACAACAGTAGTGAATTGGTTATTGGTCACAGGAGTAAGTGCTGCAACAGCTGTCTTGGTGGATGGAACATCCTTAATACCAAAGTCAACTACAGCAATACGTCCAGCATTTGCACGATCCGAAAGAACGTAGCGAAGAGCAGCTGCCTTCATCTTCTTCGGGGTGCGCTGATCGTACTTACGAGGAACTGGACCGTGAACAACGCCACCATGTACCCACTGAGGAGCACGAATGGAACCCTGGCGAGCACGACCGGTGCCCTTCTGCTTCCATGGCTTCTTACCGCCGCCGGAAACATTAGCACGATTCTTCACAGCATGGGTGCCCTGACGAGCAGCAGCAAGCTGAGCGATTACGACCTGATGAACCAGTGGACCGTGAGCTAAAACGTCTTCGTTGGAGATGCCGAAAATTTCAGCAGGAGCTTCAACGGTTCCGCTTGCATTGCCCTTAGTATCAGTGACGTTCAGAGTTACGTTTGCCATAATTATCAGGCTCCCTTCACTGCCGAACGGACGAGAACGATTGCGCCCTTAGGACCTGGAACAGCGCCCTTAATAGCGAGAATGCCGTTCTCGACATCCGAAGAAACGATTGTGAGGTTAAGCGCGGTGGAAGTCACATGACCCATGCGACCAGCCATACGCTTGCCCTTCAAAATGCGGCTTGGAGTTGCGCAAGCGCCCACAGAACCTGGGCGACGTTCGTTCTTGTGCGAGCCGTGAGTACGGCGATAGGACTTGAAGCCCCAACGCTTGATAGTGCCAGCAAAGCCCTTACCCTTGGTAGTGCCAGTGACATCTACTTCAGAACCCTCAGCGAACAATTCAGCAGTCAATTCCTGACCTGGCTGATAATCTGCTGCGTTCTCGGTGCGCACCTCAGCGAGGTGACGACGAGGAGTTACACCAGCCTTTGCAAAATGACCAGCCAATGGCTTAGTCACCTTGGTAGGATCAATCTGGCCATAACCGAGCTGTACTGCGCAATAACCGTCAGACTCTACAGTCTTTACAGCGGTAACTACGTTAGTAGCAACTTCAACCAGAGTTACGGGGACGAAGAAGCCGTTTTCATCCCAAACCTGCGACATACCCAGCTTGCGGCCGAGCAATGCAGTGCGATTCTTATTCTGCGACATTACTTTCTCCCCCTTCCTACAGCTTGATCTCGATGTTTACATCCGCAGGCAGGTCAATGTGCATCAAAGAATCCACAGCCTTTGGCGTTGGATCTACGATGTCAATGAGGCGCTTATGAGTGCGCATCTCGAAATGCTCGCGAGAATCCTTGTATTTATGAGGAGAACGGATAACAACAAACACGTTCTTCTCGGTCGGCAGAGGAACCGGACCCACTACTGTGGCGCCCGCGTTCGTCACCGTCTCGACGATTTTCTTCGCCGATTGGTCGATGACCTCATGGTCATAGGACTTAAGCCTGATGCGGATTTTCTGTCCCGCCATTGCCGTCCGCCCTTTCTAGCGATTCGTTTACTGTTTACCAACCTGAATTCAAGGGCACCGGCGAGAATAAACCCCTAGGGTAATTCCACATCAGTGCGCGGCATCAAAAACCTATTCATACAAAAAGATTTCGATTCAAAGTTTTTGCTTCCGCGCTCGCTTTTTTTAATTACAATATGCGAGCCTTAAAACAGGCAACTAAGTAATTAAACCATCAACCTTCGATTATTAAAAACCGGGCGTGTCGGCTATTTTCCAACAAAAAATGGCAGAAACTACAATTAGTTGAGCTTCTGCCATTATTAACTAAATACGCAAATAATTACGCCGCTTCACGCTCCAAACGCATACGATGGCCTTCTTCTTGAGAAACACCATAATATGCAGCAATAGCAATATCCTTCATATCCTCAATTTGCGGAATACGAGGATTTGCAGGCGCACACTGATCTTCGTAAGCACGCATGCCAATATTGTCAAGTATCGACCAGTAGTACTCTTCGTCTACGCCACAAGCCTTAAACGAAGCGTCCATTCCAAGCTTTTCATTTCGATACTCTTCAACAGCACGAGCAAGATTTTCAACGCCTTCTTCAGGGGTTTTACCAGGATCTACACCGAGATTCTTAGCGATCTCCTGATATCTCTCAAGAGCAATATAGCGGTTGTACTTTGGCCAGCTAGTTGGCTCTTGCGGAATTTGACCGTTATAGCGAATAACGTAAGGCAGCAAAATTGCGTTTGTATGACCGTGTACAACGTGGCACAAAGCACCAATAGTATGAGCCATAGCGTGGCACATTCCTAAGAATGCAGAACCAAACGCCATTCCAGCCATAGTAGCTGCATTATGCATTTTTTCTTGCGCTTCAACCTTGCGCTGAGAATCTTCGCAATTCACAGAATCGTTGAGATTTTCCCAAATAAGTTTCGAAGCATGCAAAGCCATAGCATCCGTAAAATCATTTGCGTAAACAGAAACATAAGCTTCCATAGCATGAGTTAAGGCATCAAAACCAGAATCGCATGCCAATCGACGCGGCTGCGTACGAGCCAAAACAGGATCGACTATTGCGACCGTTGGAGTCAAAGCGTAGTCCGTAATAGGATACTTGTATCCAGTCTTGTGATCTGTAATAACAGCGTAAGGCGTAACTTCAGAACCAGTTCCGGAAGAAGTTGGAATGCAAACAAGCTTAGCTTTGCTGCCAAGAGGCGGAATCTTAAATGCGCGTTTACGAATATCGAAGAACTTTTCTCGCAAATCAGCGAAAGAAATCTCCGGATGCTCATACATAAGCCACATAATCTTAGAAGCATCCATTGGCGAACCACCACCAACAGCAATAATTGTGTCTGGCTGGAATTCGTCACGCATCATTGCAGCCCCACGCTCAACTGTTTCAACGCTTGGCTCAGGCTCAACGTAATCAATAATACGGAAGCTAACGCGATTATCTCGAGCACGAAGCTGATCAACAATCTTATCGACTACGCCAAGTTGCTCCATAACCTTATCGCACACAATAACTGCGCGCTCAACGCCGTACATATCCCTCAAATAACGAATAGCATTCGGCTCAAAATAAGTTTTAGCCGGAATCTTGAACCATTGCATATTATTATTCCTTCGTGCAATACGCTTAATATTAAGAAGATTTATAGCTTGTACGTTGCCGGAAACGGAATTTCCACCATAAGATCCGCATCCAAGAGTAAGCGAAGGAGCAATCGCGTTGTAAATGTCTCCAACACCACCAAGAGATCCAGGAGAATTCCAAACAATTCTGCAAGCATGCATGCGGACACCATATTCGCGCACAAGATCTTGATTATTTGTGTGAATTACAGCAGTGTGACCAGCTCCATGTACAAGCATCTGCTCGCACATCTTGAAGCCTTGTTCCTTATTTTCTGCACGAAGCATTGCGTGTACAGGAGCGAGCTTTTCCATAGTAAGCGGCTCCATTTCGCCAACTTCTTTGCACTCTGCAACCAAAATCACAGCATCATCTGGAATTTCAAATCCAGCTTCGTGCGCAATATATTGCGGAGACTTACCAGGAACAACGGAATTAAGTTTTGGTGTATTTCCAGAATATGCAGTGCATCCAAACATATATTGTTCAAGCTTAGCTTTTTCGTCAGCATTAACAAAATATGCTTTCCTGCGCTTCAATTCGCGAAGTAATGGCTCATACACATCCTTATGCGCAATAATTGCTTGCTCTGTTGCACAAATCATTCCGTAATCAAAATGCTTTGAAAGAATCAAATCGTTTGCAGCGCGCACAATATCAACGTCACTATCGACATATGCAGGAGCATTTCCTGCACCCACACCAAGAGCAGGTTTTCCTGAAGAATACGCTGCCTTAACCATTCCAGGACCGCCTGTTGCAAGAATAGTTGCGATCTTTGGATGTTTCATCAATGCACCGGTAGCTTCAATTGAAGGATGCTCAATCCACTGAATGCAATCTTTTGGCGCACCAGCAGCCACAGCAGCATCGCGAACAATTCGAGCTGCTTCAGAAGAGCACTTTTGCGCAAAAGGATGGAATCCAAAAATAATTGGACAACGAGTCTTAAGTGCAATAAGCGACTTAAAAATAGCTGTAGAAGTTGGGTTAGTAACTGGAGTTACGCCTGCAACAATACCAACCGGTTCAGCTATTTCGTCAATTCCGAGAACATCGTCCTCGCGAATAATACCAACTGTTTTTTGACCTGCTAGATAATGCGTAATATGTTCGCATGCAAAGATATTTTTTGTAGCTTTGTCTTCTACTAGGCCACGACCTGTTTCGTCGACAGCCATCTTTGCAAGAACCAAATGTTTATTCAACGCTGCCACTGAAGCTTTAGCAACAATATGATCGATTTGCTGCTGATTAAGCTTTTCAAACTCATTCAAAGCGACAGTTGCTTTTTCAACAAGTTGATCAACTTCATTTTGAGCAGCTAACGCAACGTCATCAGCACTAGCAGTTTTGCCAGTCTCGGCTTGGTGTTGTGCCTCAACCATGAGTATCCTCCTCGATAGTTCCACCAGCGGTACCAATAGACTTATGAGCAGACTAATTTAGTATTCACCGCTAAATATGTGATACAAGTCACAATTTAGCCTCTTTGCTGTACTTTCGCATCTTTGAAGCGAGTTGCGCTATTTATGAGCGAGCTTTATCCTCTATTGTTCGTTATTTGTTCTTATTTGTAATAATTTATGTTCAATTAATAGATAAATT
>NZ_LXJL01000047.1:0-1064 GCF_001641215.1 Gardnerella sp. 30-4
TTATATATAGATATTATCCTACCATTCTTTATATTGACCCTATTTTCTAATTGATACCTTGCAAGAAAAGAATAATAGTTGTTCCTATACCAAGTAGGAATGTAATAAATGCAGAAAGTCGTATGCTGTCATTCTTTTCTATTCAATCATTTTGAAGTGTCTCAAGGCATTCATAATGGCTTCTTCTTTTTCAGGTGTACACTGTGGAATAATTTGTTTCTCCTTTTTAGACTTGTTGTAATGTTCTCGTAATTCTATTCMNAYRTKTMYWWKWKAYMKGTGCAATATATAATGTCGAAACTTTTAATTCAAATTTATTCCAAACATATTCTTTGATTTGAGCATATGTTGCCTTACTCTCAGCACTTGTCAAATCAAACTCATCCAGCTCAATTTCAATATTTATATGCTTATCGACATCAAGTTTGGACAAAAGTGCTACCGTCTCGATGTGAGATTGTTAGGCTATTTTCAGAAATTGGTCTAACCCTTTAGTTTTTCCTGTATTACTACGGTTATCACTGCTTTGCTTTTTCAGTTATTTCAATTCTCGATTAGGTAATTTTCCAGTTCTCAAAGCGACAGTAACAAACTCAACCTCTTGCAAGCACTTCTCGCAAAGTTCATAACCCTCATTGAAGTTGACTCTTGACCTAAATGTGCTAGCAATGAATTCGCATGGTGAGGTGATCCTTTCAACTACACCGCACCGTTCGCACTCAGCATACACATTCCCATCCTTAATCGGAATAAACATTCCATGATCTTTCTCATTTCCCATGACGCTAACATCTTCGAAATCATCAAATTTTACATAGAGCATATACGGCTTCCTCCTTTATCGGTATGTCTATATACGCTCTAATTCCAACTTATATCAAGTTTTATTGCTTCTTTTTTGATCTATATGTCTGCTACTTCGCAATAGCTTTCCCATTAAGACAGTGCACCATGTAATGCGCAAATCCATCGTTTTTACAATTTACCTTCTTCTTATCTGAAACCTCGGTGACACCATTCTCACAATCTACTTCAAGGCTTGCATCCTTGGTGATTGTTCCTTC
>NZ_LXJL01000047.1:1544-3188 GCF_001641215.1 Gardnerella sp. 30-4
ATCCTTTCAACTACACCGCACCGTTCGCACTCAGCATACACATTCCCATCCTTAATCGGAATAAACATTCCATGATCTTTCTCATTTCCCATGACGCTAACATCTTCGAAATCATCAAATTTTACATAGAGCATATACGGCTTCCTCCTTTATCGGTATGTCTATATACGCTCTAATTCCAACTTATATCAAGTTTTATTGCTTCTTTTTTGATCTATATGTCTGCTACTTCGCAATAGCTTTCCCATTAAGACAGTGCACCACGTAATGCGCAAAACCATCGTTTTTACAATTTACCTTCTTCTTATCTGAAACCTCGGTGACACCATTCTCACAATCTACTTCAAGGCTTGCATCCTTGGTGATTGTTCCTTCTAAAATACTCATGCCATTTAACGTATCAAGCGTACAAACATGAGTTACTTCTACGTTTGTTGCTGAAGCCAACCCATTATAACATTTAAGAAAGACATCATCCGCCTTCAAATTAACAACTTCTACCTTGCCATTGTTCACTTCTACATAAAGCTTACCAATCTCAATATCCGTGATGAGCACTTGATTAGAATCAGATTCAACCTCACAAACTTCCACATCATGTGGCAAACTCACAACAATTTCAGGCATACCCTGAGTAAGCCACCTCACCCAATTCGAAGCTGAGACTTTTTTAGTTTGAATAAGCCTTATAACATTTTGCGCTTCCTCAACCCTCAATATATCTTGTTCACAGTTAACAAAGCTCACACCAAAGGTATCAGCACGTTTCACCGTTAAACGAACATCTTTCGTCTCTGCGATAAACTTCTTATTATCCATTCCTTAAGCACCTCCTCGTGCACATACTAATAATCAGGTTTCANCCATCGTTTTTACAATTTACCTTCTTCTTATCTGAAACCTCGGTGACACCATTCTCACAATCTACTTCAAGGCTTGCATCCTTGGTGATTGTTCCTTCTAAAATACTCATGCCATTTAACGTATCAAGCGTACAAACATGAGTTACTTCTACGTTTGTTGCTGAAGCCAACCCATTATAACATTTAAGAAAGACATCATCCGCCTTCAAATTAACAACTTCTACCTTGCCATTGTTCACTTCTACATAAAGCTTACCAATCTCAATATCCGTGATGAGCACTTGATTAGAATCAGATTCAACCTCACAAACTTCCACATCATGTGGCAAACTCACAACAATTTCAGGCATACCCTGAGTAAGCCACCTCACCCAATTCGAAGCTGAGACTTTTTTAGTTTGAATAAGCCTTATAACATTTTGCGCTTCCTCAACCCTCAATATATCTTGTTCACAGTTAACAAAGCTCACACCAAAGGTATCAGCACGTTTCACCGTTAAACGAACATCTTTCGTCTCTGCGATAAACTTCTTATTATCCATTCCTTAAGCACCTCCTCGTGCACATACTAATAATCAGGTTTCATTTTACCTTTTGAGCTATATTTTCCCACTTCACAGGGTGGGTGCAAAGTGTGTGCACCTTTTAACGTTAACATCCTGTGCACTCAACCCTAGAGCGTCGACATCTTCCCTCAAACAGCCAAACTGCACTCAAAAATCACGAGAACCCAGCTTAAAGCCGCCGCACATTAAACCTTTTAACGATAGCCCTCGCTAAG
>NZ_LXJL01000047.1:3925-37055 GCF_001641215.1 Gardnerella sp. 30-4
GTGCACCTTTTAACGTTAACATCCTGTGCACTCAACCCTAGAGCGTCGACATCTTCCCTCAAACAGCCAAACTGCACTCAAAAATCACGAGAACCCAGCTTAAAGCCGCCGCACATTAAACCTTTTAACGATAGCCCTCGCTAAGACTTGCTACACAAGGGCAAATTTGCACCCACCTATTAAGCCTTTGACATCAATACGACACTCTCGACGTGGATTGAGAGAACTCCAAGTATAGCTACACTTTTTTGAGTGCACACTATTGATAGTGGGTGCACCTTTTAACGATAGGAAAAGCTATCGTTAAAAAGTTTAAGATTGGCTTGATAGCTTGGTTTTTGAGCATAAAAAACAGCCTAGAGATGATTCCCCCTTCCCCTAGGCTGACTTTTGTAACATTTCAAATGCTCACATTCTTTTGGCTTTTACGATGCCCTTTCAACATCAACACTAATCTCTGATTTAAAAGTTACGCTGAACCTGTCCTCGTAAACTTTTATTTTCTTGATGTACTTTCTTACCAGCTTCTCATCATACTCACTAAACTCGTGACGCTCACTTTTCAGAAAATCTTCCATTTCTCTGATTCGTCTTTTAGCATCTTCTTGACCTGCTTTTTCTATAAGAAGCTGCTGTTTCTTACCTTTCAGCTCATCAATCTCGTTGGCAGTTTTCATGTAGTCTTTTTTAGCTTTAAGCAAGGTTAGTAGTATCGCTTGTTTGTCTGCAATTTTTTTATCAACCGTTTCAAGCTCACTTAAGTTGTTGCCCGCGATAATTTCTCTAATATTATTCTTCAACGTATCCAATACTTCACCAGGTACGGTGAGTATTTTGTTTATGGCTTTTACTGTAGCAGACTGCAGTTCTTCCTCTTTTACTGTCGGAGCATCGCAAGCACTAGGACCATTTTCCCATCTGGTACAACAACGCCAAACAACAGAACGCACTCCTCGATTGTTCCAAGCAATTCTTCTGTAAACATCCCCGCATTTAGAACAAACACATAAACTGGATAAAGCGTACTTACTGGAATAAACTCTCCTTTTTTTATTATCCTCACCACTAAACATGTTGGCTCGTCTTACCATTTCTTCTTGAACTTTAAAGAAAATATCTCTTGGAATAATCGACGCGTGGCTATCTTTTACATAATACTGTGGTTCTGTTCCATCATTTTTTATACGAACATGGTTAATAAAATCTGTCGTGATGGTTTTTTGTAAAAGAGCATCACCAATATATTTTTCGTTTTGCAAGATGGTTTTAATATTAGACAAGTGCCATTTTAAATGCCCGGCACCGTTTTTAACACCGTCTTTTTCAAGCCCCTCCGCTATGTCTCTAAGGCTTGCTCCTTCTAAATATTCTCTATAGATTCTTCTTACGACTTTTGCTTCCTGTTCAAGAATTACAAGATTCCCTTCATCGTCTTTTGTGTATCCTAAAAACCAGTTATGGTTGATTTGCACTTTGCCTTCCTGGTAGCGGAACTTAAGCCCAAGCTTCACATTCTGAGAAAGCGACGCGGATTCCTGTTGAGCTAAAGAAGCCATGATAGTAAGCAATAGTTCTCCGCTTGCTTCCATGGTGTTGATGTTTTCTTTTTCAAAAATGATCGGAATGTTTTTGTCTTTCAACTGTCTAACAAATTTTAAACAGTCGATAGTGTTTCTCGCAAAACGGCTAATCGACTTAGTGATAACCATGTCTACTTTGCCACTCATGCAATCGTGGATCATGTCGTTGAAACCGACACGTTTTTTCGTGCTGGTTCCTGAAATACCGTCATCAGCGTAAATGCCGGCAAACTCCCAGAGAGGATTTCTTGAAATATAATCCGTATAATGCTGAACTTGCGTGTCATAACTTGTTGCCTGTTCTTCACTGTCGGTACTGACACGACAATACGCTACTACTCTTAACTTCGGCTTATCTTTATGCTTGTCTACCGTATTCCCCGCTATTTTTCTTGGTGGAATAATTGTAACGTTGGCACTCATTTTACACCTCCCTTGATTTGACTGTACGCGTATGCTGCTTGCCGATAAGGATCATCGTATTTCTTTTCTATAACGCCTATTTCGTACGTGAAATCTGTTGTAATTAAAGGTTTTAGCTCTGTTGTACGAGGTTTTTTCTAAAATTGTTGGCTCTTAACTGCTGAACTTTATAAAAGGTTTCTTCATCTAAAAGACTCGGGTAAAGCGATGTTCCTAAGTACGTTTTATTTTTCAAAATATTGCTAACTACAGAGTGTGTTTTATCAATGTTCACCGCTCGAGCCGTTTCAGAAATCGTTCCAAATTCTAAGAATTTACGGAAAAGTTCTCTAACTTTTTGAGCTTCTTTTTCGTCTATAACCGCTTTACCGTCTACTATTCGGTAACCATATGGGATGTGTGCCATGTTTCTTTCACCTCTTCTTCTAATTCCAATCCGCATTTCAAGCGAAAAATGAATTCTGTTCTGCTTTTAACTACGACATCGTCTACAAAATCCAGAAAATCCTCGTCCTTAAACTCGCTAAATGCTTCTGTGACGCTTACGAACCGTTGAAGTTTTTGCGCCTCGTTTAAGTGCGTTAAGTTACCGTTTAGGCTGTTGGAAAGCTGAAGTTTTTCCTTAAGACAAGCATCTATTTCCGTTTTAAGCTGATTGCTTTCTAGATAGTATGAATCCATCTCAATGTAGCCACCGGCGAAAAGCTTACTGAGTACTTGCTCTTGTTCTTGCAATTTAGCTATTTTTCCTTCGAGTTCGATAACTTTGTTCAATCCGTCTTTATTATTCACGTTTCTTAAGCTTTTTATGAAAGGCGTTAATATTTGAGCGTTTGTTGCTTTGAACTTGTTAAGCATTTGAAGAAAGGCTAATTTAACATACTCCTCTTTTACAGCTTTCATAGGGCAGCATTTAATTTCACGTATATGCTTGGTACAACACCAAACAGTATAGGCTCCATCTTTTTTATGCCGGTCGTGTTTCTTTAACCTACTATGGCAATTACCGCAGTAAAGTTTCCCTGAAAACACATATCTAGCAAGGTATTTATTACTACCGCTGGTAATATTTAGTTTTAATTTTCTCTTCTGTCTAAGATCATGCACAAGATTAAAAGTTTCATGACTGATGATAGCCTCGTGATGGTTTTCAATAACATACTGTTTTTTCTCGCCACAGTTTTTATGGCGGTTAAAATTATCGTCTGTAAATGTCTTTTGAAAAATCACATCCCCTGTGTATGTTTTATTGGTCAAAATAGCATTCACGGTAGTCGAAGACCATTTAGCTCCTCTTTTCGCAGGAATCTTTTTAGCCGTCAGCTCATTAGCTATCACATGCCCGCCTTTACCTAAAAGTGCCATACCAAAGATGTCTTTTATAACCTCAGCTTCCTTTGGAACGATAATCATTTTCCCGTTCTCGTTTTTATAGCCATATGATGGGGAAGAAATGACATAGCTTCCGTTTTCGAACCTTTTTTGAATTGACCACATGCTGTTTTCCGAGATGGATCTTGACTCGCTTTGCGCAATAGAACTCAGAATAGAAAGCATAAGCTCCGAACTCATATGCTCGGTATCAATGTTTTCTTTCTCAAAATACAAATAAATACCAAGACCGGTAAGTTTTCTAACTATTTCAAGACAGTCAACCGTGTTTCTTGCAAGCCTACTAATAGACTTTGTAATAATCCTGTCTATCTGACCGCTCTCGCAGTCTTTAAGCAGTTGTTTAAGACTTTCACGCTTATCGATTTTCGTGCCGCTAATACCCTCGTCAAAGTAAAGTCCCGCATACTCCCAGCATGGATTAGACTTAATATAGTTTTCGTAATGCTCCTTTTGTACTTCTAGACTGAGAAGCTGTTCGTCACTGTCGGTAGAAACTCTCGCATATGCTGCAACTCGTATTTTTCTAAGAGAATTATCCAGCTGTTTGGCTTCCAGTTTTGTTATCATTTTCATCATCTCACCTCACTTTCTTACAGTCATATACATCACTCTAAAAGCAGTGTTTATCAAGCTTTTAGCCCAATAATTCCTTGTAAAACGGGTGAAACTTTTCCCTGTTAAGACAGCTTATTTTTTCTTTTTCTTGCTCGCTGATAAGCCCTTTTTTAAAGAGTGAAACGGTAAGTTTTTCGGCTATTTCAAAACGAAAATCCGCCTGCATACTCTCTTTCGTCCAAGCTCTGGCTTTAACATCCGTTAGCCCGTGAACATCCTTACTGATTTGCATGATGCTCACCTCCAAAACGATGTTCTATATAGCAGGCGTGGCAGCAGTATTTTCTGGTTTTATTACCGTAAGAGATAAAAGAATTTTTGCAGTTAAGACAAGTGCACTCATAGTTTGCCTGTCTTTTTACCAACTGTGTATGCTTGTTCCACCACGTGTTTCTACACGCATCAGAACAGAAACGTTTAACTTTTCTTCCTGTGTTTTGCTTGATTGGTTTTGAACAAGATTCACATAATGCCGTCTGTGTTTTCGTAGACTGGATTACGCCCAGGCTGTTACGTTTGCAGTAGCTTTTAATCGTATTAACGGAAATATCCATACGGTTTGCAATCTGCGTATAGCTAAGGCCTTCATCTCTTAGCAATTTGACCTTGCGTTGTTCTTCCATATTCATAAAAAGGCCACCTCCTATGAGGTAGCCTTAGGAAAGAATAAAATCTGACGGTTTTTTAATCTTTTTTGTAAAACTCGCACTCGTAGCCGTCAGCTCGTAAAACAAGCCCTTCTGCCCAAGGTGGTGTTCTTCCCATTAGCTCGCACACGCTTTGAACACTCACGCTTTTATCGGTTTCGATAATGGCTTCATCATGCACGTGAGCAACGATGCGATATTCTTTCAGTGTTTGCATGGCGTAAAGTAGAATGTCGCGAGCTATAGCTTGCGTAATGTTTTCCACGAATTTAGGCCCGTAGCTTTCCAGCCGCTCCCATTTTTTAGTAGACCCCACACCCTCATAGGTGACTGATTCACCACCATACTTGTTTTCTTCCACACGTGGCTTCACATAGTAAAGGCATCTTTTCGAAGGCAGTTTGATGATAAGAAACCCACTCTTGTAAGTGAACACTATATTGTGTGTTCGAACAGATGCGTGTTCGTGTACACACTGTTTTACCGCTCTGTCCACATCCCACCACAATGTTGTCACCATCGGGTTAGATGATCTCCACGCGTCAACAAGAGGCTGCAGCTCATCCTCGCGAACCCCCATGTCGAGTGCTCCCATAGCTTTTAACGCACCAACAGAGCCGCCGTATCCAAGAGCGAGTTCCGCGATCTTACCTTTCTGCCGCAGGTGCCCGTTTACTCCATGTTTTTCAACAGGCACGCCAAACATTTGAGATGCTGACGAGCAGTAAATGTCTTTACCTTCCGCGAATACTCGCATACGCCATTTTTCACCTGCAAGCCAAGCCAAGACTCTCGCTTCGATCGCTGAAAAGTCTGCGACAATAAACTTAAATCCCGTGCGTGGAATAAAAGAGGTGCGGATAAGCTGGGATAAGGTATCAGGAATATCCTCATAAAGCATTTCCAGTGCTTCAACATTTCCTTGTTTAACAAGACTTCTAGCCTCAGCTAGATCAGGCAGATGGTTTTGTGGCAGGTTTTGTAATTGTACGAGCCTTCCAGCGAATCTTCCTGTACGGTTTGCACCATAGAAGCGAAACATGCCACGCTCCCGATAATCCATGCAGGCAGCGTTTTTCATCGCCGCATACTTTTTCACCGAGGATTTAGCAAGATGCTGTCGAAGCCGTAACACTTCCGCCAACTCTTTACCAACTGTTTTAAGCTCTTTAGCGACTTCTTTTTTACCAAGCGACTCCATTTCAAGACCATGCTCTTTAAGCCAAGAGCGCATTTGTAACACGGAGTTCGGGTTTTCTAAACCTGTAACATGCTTAAGCTCACTCATGAGATGCGTTTTCACCTCTAAGTCGAGTTTTATGGCTGACTCAACGAAAATAGAATCTATTCCTATCCCACGGTCGTTAATCTCTTGGTCGAGATAAAACTCCTGCCATAAAAAGTCTGGCACAGGAAAGCGTGAGAGCTTTTCTTGAATACTCAGCTCAACTTCCACATCACGCTTGTTATACGACTTGAAAAGCTCCCACTTTTCCTTATCGTGAAAATACTTGTTTCTTGTTCTTCCACCGTTTACTTTCGTAGGATTACACAGCAGGCAGAAATATTTAATAAGATTCTTACCCTCAGTGAGCTTCTGCTTATCAAGACCCAATACTGCTCCCACGTTTTCAAGCGACATGGGAAGCCCCAGGGTGGCCGACCAAATCATTGTGCAATGCCACGAGCTTGAGTTTAAAAACAAGCCTTCACTTTTCACTGTTTGACCAGGGTTAACATTGATGCCTTTATCTCGCAGGTAGCGTGATAAGCAGACTCTTTCAAACTGAGCGTTAAACGCCCACTTGGTCACCGTTTCATCCGTTAAAGCAGAAATCACAGCATCGGGTATGGTTTCACCTTGCGCTAAATCAACGACCTGAACCTCACCACCGTCCACACTGTAACCAAAGAGCAGTATCTCAAAATCCTCTGATTCTGCGTACTTGTAAACTCCACATTTACCAAGATTTACACTCGAAAACGTCTCTAAATCTATACTCAAATTTTCCAAATTACATCACCTCCAAGTTAATAAAAGAGGTGACAGAAAACCTGCCACCTCCTCGACTTTCTTACTTTCTGTTCAGCATGTTTTTGACTTCGATATAAAGACTGACAAGTTTTCTTACCACGAAATCAAGAAGCAATACGCCAGCAAATACTCCAACAAACCAGCTAATCATCTTCACATGCTCCTTATGCTAGAAAGTCATCATCTTCTAAAGTCGTAAAATCATCAGTTGCAAGGCTACGTCCGCCGAGTGGCTCACCGTCTCGGATTTTTTGAATGTTGCCAAGACCGCAAGCGATACCCTTATTACCGTTAGAGTTAAAAGCGTAGAAGTTGATGGAAACTCTCGCATAGCAGCCTGAATACACTTCGCTGCGGTCCATGATTGGTTTTACCTGCTTGTCTACAATCTGCGGAGGAGTAGTAGAGTTTGCGTTAATGAAGTAGTGTCCTTTATACGCTTCATCATCACGCTCAATATCCCCGTCCCTCAGTGGGAGTTTAATTGCTTGCTTGTTTGGTTTCTTACCGCCGAACTTGCCGACACCTTCTTCAATCGCAGCATCAATAGCTTTCTCAATAGCATTTACTGTTTCAACATCATCTTTAGGAATAAGCAGTGAAACACTATATTTTTCAGGACCGCCATTAATAGACTTTGGCTCCCAACCGTTGAAATAGGAAAGACGCGTGTTCTTACCAGTGATAACCTTCGTGTTATTTAATTTAGACATAGTACTAATTCTCCTTTTTGAATTCGTTATTTGCGTTTAAAACATTGACTTTTGCCCGCTTATCCGAGTCCGGTACGAGCGTAAGTTTTCCGGACGGTTTTACAATGAGGTCGCCCAGAATATCCTCAAATTTTTTCTTGCCCATCAGCTTTTGCATTTCCGTTAAACCGATAAGACTAGTTTTGAAAATGTTGGTAAAGCCGTGAGCTTTCGCTTTCTCAATAACAGCTGTCTCATCCTTAAACTTGCGAACTGATCTGCCTTCTACGAGTTTGAAACCCGACCACTCTTTCCCGTGGTTAATAGCTGAATCTGTGGCGTACGCTAAAACGTCATCAGCCCACTTCGTTAACTGTGGGATAAGCGTGAGCACTTCTTCAATCTCACTATCCGTTAAAACAGATGGCGGTTTGAACTCAAGTTCTGCAAGTTTAAGGTTTTCTTCCGCACGTTTACGGCACGTGGCTTTTGCCCTGCAAAACCTGCACCAGTCACCGGCTTCAAATTCGCCTTCGCCTTTAATAGCAAGCCCTGCTTTAGGTTTAAGCACGCTTTCAGCCCAAGAGATAAGCTCCGTGACAGGTAGTGTGAAAGTTGATACGTTGTCACGTCTTGGCTGAAAAATACTCATCTCAACGCTTTGAATCTCGTACAAGCTGTCGAAAAGCGTTAAAGCTCCAAGAGCGTAGCATTTCATCTGCGGATTCTCGTAAGCGTCCACCAGCACGCCTTGACCGTACTTAAAGTCGATAACCTGCAGCGTTTTATCGCCTACAATAATGCAGTCCGCTGTACCAAACCCATCAGGCACGTAATCTGAAAAATCAACTTTCTGCTCGATGAGAAGAATAGGATCTTGGCAGTTAAGCTTTGCCTGCTCATACTTTTCCATTACGAAATCCACGTAAGCATCCGAGTATTCCTGCATCTCGTTTGAGTCATACTCTGTTGACGGTTTTTCGCACGGACGGTTAAGAAGCTTATTCAGCTTGTACTCACACCACGCGTGTGCCGCCGTTCCTTCCTCAGCCGCCATAGAAGTAGTGTTTTCAAACTTTTCTTCTAAAACAGCACTCGGAGTACACTTAATCCACCTGTGAGCAGAAGACGGGGAAAGTAAAGCATGCTTAGTCACCTTTAATTCCCTCCGCTTCAAACAACAGGCTCGCATACTCGCTTTCAGGAATGTCTGAAAGCTTTTGCGCACCGTGCTTTACGATGAGTTTCTTCACCTCAGCTGTCTTTCCCAGCTGGCTAAGTTTTGCTAAAACCGCTCGAACATCCTCCAAACTCACCTTTTTAGTTTCAGGTACTTGTTTTGGTAACGTCTTATGTGTTGTTTCACCCGTGATCTCTTTTAGGTGACAAATCAGTGATTCAAGATCGCCAATTATCTTTTTTACCGTGTTTTCGTTCATTCTTATTCACCTTTCTTGTTTTGAACCACAACTTCATCGATTCTGTTACTTGGAATAAAGACCATGATGTCTTCTTTCTTTCCGAGGAAGAATCGGATGATTTTTTCTCTCAGCCCGATAGGTTTACAACTTGCAAGCCCATCTTCTTTAGGCTTTTTTGAAACACTTACGACAAGTTTTTGTTTCATGTGCCGCCTCCTTTCTAAAAGGACTTTGTGCCCTTCTATGGGGTAGCCTTGGGAAAGGTGATAATCTGACGGTTTTTCTAAAAAAGTTTTCAAAAATAAAAAAAGCCCGAGGATTGCTCCAATGTAGGAACAAGCCTCGGGCTTTATAAGTGTTTCAAACTGTTTTACAAGAGTTCGTTTACTCGTTTTTGTACTGCATTATAATCGTATCCTGCTTGAGTTAGACGCTGTTTTCGCGTGCTACCGTTACCCCAAGTGCCTCGGATTACTTCACGTGCAAGCTCATCAACCGACTTTCTATAGGCTTTAACACCAAGAAGTTCATTAACCTTATTTTGCACACTCGCATAATCGTATCCGGCAGAAGTTAAACGCTGTTTACGCTCATTTCCGTTACCCCAATCACCGTTAATAACTTCTCGTGCCACTTCATCAATACTTGATATTTGAGGAGCAGTGTAAGAGCCACCGTTTTTATACCCGTTTAACCCAGCGTTTTTTATCACGCTTGGATAATCTACGTAAGCATAATCCATGTCAACTCTGCCGGCTATCCCGTTAACACTGCCACTTGACGAGTATTGCCAAAGACCATACGAACCTTGATAGCTACAGTGCGTGTTCCACTGTGCGATCCACAAAGCGTAACGGTCTCTAACATGAGAGGACACAAGATTATTAGCTACTGAAAGCGAAGTGTAAAAACCTGCATAATACCCGCAAGCTTCCAGCTTATTACAAAAACTTGTAATCAAAGAATCACAAAAATCCCGTCCACGGTTAAGCTGGCTTTTTTCTTCCAAATCAAAGTAAACAGGATACTCAAAACTCTTACCTGAAAGTATGTTCACGCAGCTTTGAGCTTCCTCAGACGCTTCGCCTGCAGAGCTTGCGTACGAATACCAGTAAGCTCCAACATCAAGACCGACTGTTTTTGCTTTACGATAGTTTTCCTCAAACCACTTGTCTTTGTGTCCGATACCGTATCCTGCTCGAATGATCACAAACTCAACACCGGATGCTTTCACCGCGTTGAAATCAATGTCACCCTGCCATACTGATACGTCTATTCCTCTTTTACTCATGAGTATTGTCCTTTCTGTCTTTGTCGTGTAATTGTTCTAAAACATTTTTTAATTTCTCAGGCACGGGAAGCCCCAGGTGTGCCGCGTTTTCAATGAGTGAAAGTCCTTCGTTAGACAGGTAAAAGAAAATTACCGCGGTTCTAATCACGCTTCCTTGCTTAATAACCTGAAAATCTATAATGTTTGCTATGCCAACAAGCATAAAAATGAGCACCTTTCTAAAGATGCCCTTAAAACCCACGCTACTTGAGAGCTTTTTATCAATCGCCGCACACATCACGCCTGTGATGTAATCGGTTACCACAAATAAAAGAAGTGCGAGGATTAAACCATCGCACCCGCCTAAAAAGTATCCCAGCCAGCCGCCTACTACTGTGAAAGCCAGCTGTAGTGTATTCCAAAATTCTTTCATTCTACCGCCTCCTTAATAAGATCAGTTACATCTTCTACCTGCATAAACGTAATAATTACCGGTATTTCGTTTGAAGGTTTATCCCCATAACAGTAAATCCTCCAATCACTGCCGATTGCCATAGTTAGTTTGCAAACCTCCTTAATATCTCCCATGCCATAAAACCTCATAGACGGAAGTCTTTCAAAGTCGATTTTTATATCAAGTGCTACATTCTGTTCCTGCGCATTGTTGGAGTACTGTTCTTTATGTGGCTTGTAATATTTTTCGTAAAAAAAGCCATACACATAACCATCTAGTACTTCCTGCCAAGAATCAGGTGTAATAACCCATTTGAACTGCTTGGGGAGCTTAGGCATTTCCTGATGTATCAGCAGCTTTGTTACGAAATCCACGTATTCACGGTTAACGATTTCTTTTCCTCTGGTGTCCGGTATATAGGTTGGTGTTTGAACAGTCGGTTTTCCCGTAAAAGCAGGACTGTCCAGTGTGGCAAATTTTTCTTTCAGTTTTTCTATCAGCCTAAGCAACCCTTCTTTGCCTAAAAACCTGTCTGTCATAAGCTTCACCTACACAAACAGTGCATCGATTTCTTCATTGCTGATACTTTTAACATCTTCTTTTTTCACATAGTCGCTTAAATCAACTGATGTTGTACCGATTTTTTCAAACCTGTCGTTTACATAAATGTACTCATCATACGCATCGTTTTCGCCCTTGTTATCGCTTATAAGATAGATTGTTGCCTTATCACCTGTCTGAGGCAGGCTATCAACCACCTTAAAATCAATTGATTGAATGTTGCCGACAAGATGCTTTACCTCTTCAGTAAGGTCTGTCTTTTTCACATAATTCGCTGCGTCTTCCAGCTGTTCTACTTTTGTCGGTAGTGCACTTGTTTTCGCATACGCATCAATGCCTTGAAGATTTTCTACGTTTGTCACGATGTCGGTTTTCTTCGCGTATTCTGACGCATCTGTCAGGTTTTCCACCTTGGTTGGCACTGAAGATACTTGTGCATAGTTTGCCGCATCACTTAAATCCGCAACTTTCTTCGGCACTGTTTCCAAAGCTTTTGTCAGCTCTTCTTTTTTCACAAAGCTTTCCTTGATTTTCTTCCAAACGTATAAAAGTCCGTTGTTATCTAAAAATTTAGTTTGCATAATAATTTCCTTCCTTATTTAAGTAATTCTTCGAGTTCAATATTGCTGATAGAGCAAAGTCCCAGCTCTAAAAGCGTTTTATTGCCTATAAGCTTTACTTGGTTAATTTTCGGCAGGTTAGTAAGCCTGTTGTAATCCGTTGTTTCTTCGCCTGTTACTTTTATGATGCTTTCAAAAGATGCGCTCATATCTGTATTGTGTTTAAAACTTGCCTGTAGTTCTGCCATTAAATCTCACCGTCCTTTACTATTTCTTCAGCTGTTGTTCGTATCAGATTTGAAGCGATAGCCGTGTTGTCGGGAAACTTGGCTCTGATTTGAATCGTGACAATACCGTCTTGAAACAAAAGTGTTTCTTTCTGCGTGAGATTTACTGTTACAAGCGTCTTTTTAATACTCACATCCTCTAAGCTTTTTTCTAAAACAACTTTTCCGTTTTGCTTATAGCTAACAAAAAGGACAGATGCGTTTTCTAAATCCACATCTGTCCTGAACACGTTTGTAGGTGTTGTTCCTCTATACATAAGGCTTTCCTCCTTATGATTTTTCTTCTTTTTCTGCTTTAAGTTTTAGGATTTCCTCGTTTAGTTTTTCTAACTGTTCTTCGTAATACTTTGTGTTTTCCTCACTAAAAGCAACATGTTCCATCGTGTTTTCAGCTATCAGAGCCGAGCGTATGTCAGCTAAAATTGACGCGATTATGCCTTCAACCATGTAGGTCGGGATAGGGATACTTTTTTGTAAAGACACTATCTCATCGCTTAACTTCGCTCTAAACTTTTGTGTAGCTATCGCATAGTTAATGGTCGGCTTTTCCATCTTCCACCTCCTTTTCCTCGATTAGAATATCCAGTTTGCGATTGATGTCTTCTATCATCTTTGCGTACTTACTGTTGCTGATAAACTGCTCTATTTCCATACTCTCATCAGCAGTTTTAGCGACTTTTATGTCACTGTTTTTAGTACCTTCGTTTATCACAACTTCGTTTGTGTTAATAATAAGTTCTGCCATATTCATCTCCTTAGTTGTAGAAAGTCAAGTCCATGAGGATACCGTTTTTAAATACCATGCGTCCGTTTTCACCCCATCTTCTTACTTTGCCGTACTCATCCACCTCAAGTACCTGCACATAATGAATGGTTGCCGTAGTTCCAAAGCCTCCTTCCCACTGCGGGTTTATAACCTTGAAACCGTGGGCATAAAAGTTGCAGCCTAAATGCAAGCCGTACTCGTCATATATACTGCCTGAGCGTGAAAAACAAAGCATCGTATTATACGAATTAGAATAGGATGATTCTTTTTGCGCGAAAGCCATATACTTTCCTTCAGGAGAGAGGTCAAACACGAGCCCTTTATGAGAGTCGTCTTTATTCCACTGATTCGTTCCGATTTTTCCCACATAGTAGCCATCACGATAAAAATGGTTACCGTTTTGATCAAATACGGCACGCCTACTATCAGAATCAATCGACCCGTTGTAAAGACCTATTTGCCCTGCAGTGATTTGAACATAGTTGCTTGACTCGTTAAATCCAATCAGAAAACTGTTGTAGTTTTGCCGCATAAACGAACCGAACTCACCCTTTTTCACCATGGAAGTAATCGAGTCTTCAACAATAGAAACTTTGGATATAGCTCTGTCAGCTGTTTCTTTAGCAGCCTGAATGTCTTTATCACTAACTCTAACCCAGTCAAACTCCAGGTAGCTGTCAAGACTCTCATTTGACGTATACCGCCAGAGTTTTCTTGTATTATCCTGATATGGATCATGCTCTGACTCAGGATAGTTGCTGCCTGACAGTTCTATTATGTTTCCGGCATCGTTAGGTAAAACCGCTAAACTATCTTGAATTTCTTGCCTTGAACTGCTTTTTCTTATCGCATCAATCTTAAAACCGTAATAATCATGGCTTGAGCCATCGCTTCTAAAATAAAGCCAGAACGTATTGTTTGGCACAAAGATTCTTTTATCTGCTATGTCCGCACCGCCAAGTTTCGGTAAAACGTGAATCTTACCATCAGACTCATAGAAAACTTCCACCCAATCATAGTTTGCGCTTTCCGTACGGCAATTACTGTTAAACTTAATTTCTAAGCAGTCTCTTTTAACCCGATACCTGTAGGCGTAGCCTGTTTGAGTGTCGAAGAAAAAATCTCCCACGTGGTTTAACTTCTCACTTCTGCTTGTCCAAGAGTTAGCCGGAGCATTAGAAGAGTAGGGAGTATACGTGCCGTAATAGTTACCGTTTTTCTGCTCCAGTTTTTGATTAACTGTTTCAACACTTGATTCAATCTTTCGATCTGTTACAGAAAACTTGGTGTTAACCTCGTTTATCGTATAGTAGCTTTTAAGTTTCTCATCACTATCAGAAATAGCTTCCTGTTTTGCGTTACTAATCTGCTTTTCCACCTGCGAAGTGTAAGAAACTGAAAGTTTCTCCGCATCAATCGAATGTCCGATAATCCTGTCACCATACACCATGCCGTCAAGAGTCATCGCGGTATTGTAAGGTCCTGCAAAACCGTTATGGCTTCCGCCAATCCCGTTCATATTAACCTGTAATACTTTTGTAGCAGTATTCTTATCAGGCGTATCCATGTAAAGGTCTCTTAGCCACCTGCCTGAATCATCATATTCTGTTACCTTGTAGCCGCCTGATGTGATGTTCATCTGTGCTTTAATATTGTTGATTTCACTTTGCACGCGCTCGTTGTCTATTTTTCTTGTTGCAAGGCTTTCTTCACGCAGGCTTTGCACAGAATTATGTGAGCTTTGCACGTAGCTTCGTCTGGTTTGACTGCCCAGGACGATTTTCATCTCACCGGGTTTTTGCAATGGAATAGACTGTCTCATCACGGGAAATACCCGGTCCATGCCAAAAGGCGATGCTATGCACCTTAATCTGTCTCCACACTCAATAGTTTCAAAATCAAGGTCAAACTCGGATAAGTCAACCGCGCTTAAGTTAAGCTCTGTCTGTTCGAACTGATTATCTTTAAGCCAAAGAGAGGCTTTACGTAGCAGGTTTTCAGGAACAGCGACATCATCCCATCTAACGACTTTACAAACCCAACCAAATGCGCTCTTGGCCTGGGTGGAAACAAGATAATTTTTCCCGTTATTAACGCTTGTAATATCCGTGTATTTTTTAAGAACCTCGTTTTTGCTGTTTTCACTTTCCAGTTCTTTACCTAAAGGGATAAGTGCTGTAGTAACATCTTCTGCCGATAAGTTTTCAGTATAATCAAGCAGGTTCAAACCGAACTCAACCGGTTGTTTCGCCATTTTACCCATTTCTTCCAAGCGAAGATAATCAAGGTACAGCCCGTCTTTTTCTCGTCTTAGCTTTAAGTATCCGCCCAGCTTATCAACCATTTTTCCCATAATTGCTTCAAGCGTGGTTTCAAAATTAGTGAACCTGTACAGGGAATTATTGGGATCTGTCACGCTTACTTTTCCGATATGAATCTTTTTCCTGTCATCCACCTGCTCGTTATGAATGTTTAGGAATTTTTCCAACAGTTGGTAAGGTGTGTGATTATGGTATTCTTTCTGCGGCTGAATACTGTCTGCCAGATACGTTAAAAGACCTGCGCATACTACTTTCTTGTTTTGGTTTAAGTCTTTCTCCTGTTCTCTTACCTCTCCGGTAAAAATTTCTTTCTCACCGCGATACACGCTCACTACTGATTTTCTGTTAAAAAACTTCTCATAGCAGGGATTTTCTTTCGGACACGTAAACACGAGCGTGCCTGCAGTGTTAAGCTCCACGTTAAGAGTCGCGTCAAGAAGAACATTCTTAGTGTCGCCCGGATAATACAAGGCTGTTTCATCAAGAGTTATTCTGTACAATTTATAACCACCCCCTTAGGTAGGAAATATCAAGTGTGCCTGTGCCTTGAAACGTAAGCGTCATATTATTTTCGCGTGTTCTAAGTTCAGGGAAACGAGATACGCCTTGTTTTAGACTGTAGGTTTTTCCTTTAAAATCAACGCTTATTGTGTTTAGTGTTTTATTAGTAAATTCAGGTATAAGCGTCATATCAAAATCACGGGTAAGCCTGATTTCTTTCCCGTCTTTAACCTGCACGTTTTTTAACGTGTACACGCCACCTGTTTTAATGTCTAAAACACGGTGCTTATAAGGGTTTAGCCTGTAGTTAAGCGTAATCGTTTCATAGTTTTTATCCGATTTAAAATCACTTACCCACACTCGACCCTGATAGTAAAAGGAAGATTCAGCGTCCAGCACAAGTGTTGTTTTAAGACCGTGAACATCACGTTTAAGCCTCTCGTAAGCTTTCTGCCACACGACTTTATCTGCGACAATAAACTCAAAAGAGCCTTCACGCATCTCGTATAAAACTTCACCTGCTAAGCTTTCCGTAAGATCAAAACTTCCCAATCTTCCGGGTACTTCCAGATAGCTAAACCTTGGGGATGGTAGATTAACATGTGGCTTAAGTGTTGGAACTAAGCCTAAATCCTTAAAACTATGCAACCCGTTTATTGTCATGCCATACACTTTTACCACCCCCTTGTTTTTCTTGTTTGAAGCTTGAAAAGCTCACTGTCCATCTTGTGTGCAATACCTCCCACAAGCTCGCCTGAGTCAAGCACAATACTCTGGTTGGAAAACTGTGGGAAATACGAGTCCATAATCGCTAGAATCTGGTTCATAACACTAAGCATTTGCGTGTTTGCTCCCGCACTCATATTCTGCAAAGTATCAAGCCCCATAATCACCTCAGGACCTTTTTCACCGCCGCCAAGCAAATGCCCGTTTTTCTCACCGAAGATAGTAGCCCCGTTTAACAGCATCGGCTTATCCATTGCTTTCTTATACCAGTCGATAGCAAGATACGGTACAGACGGTGGTGCAAGTGAGAAGTGTCCTTTAATACTAAAATGAGGCAGTTTAATATGAGGAAGACTAAGTCTAATACCTGCAAAAAAGCCTGTTATAGCGTCAACTACTGCTTTAACCTTGTTTTTCGCCGCTTCAATCGGAGTGATGATAGCGTTTTTAATACCGTTCCAAATTGATACGGCTGTGTTTTTAATACCGTTAAATACGTTGCCTACAACGCCTGCCACCGCGTTAAACACTGTAGAAACCGTATTTTTAACCGTGTTTACCACGTTGGTTATAACACTGCAAATTCCATTCCATATCGTTTCAGCCACTGATTTTATACTGTTAAAAACAGAGGTTACAACACTTAAAATCGCATTGAACACGCTCGTAAACACACTGCTTATAGTGTTTAGCACGCTTGTTATAAACGACATAATCGTGTTCATAACACTTGTTATTACACTGTTTATGGCTTCAAGCACGCTACTTACCGTGGTTTTAATCGCATCCCATGCGCCTATAATCACGTCTTTACAGTTTTCCCAAATAAACCTAAACGGTAGTGTGATAAGCGAAAAATAGCCTTTTATAAGCTCTACGATAAACATGAGAGCTACCGTGAGCACGTTTTTAATCGTATCCCACACGCCGGTAAAAACCTGAACTAAGCCTTGCCACACGTTTTGGAAAAACTCCGAGATGTTTTGCCAAATACTGCTCACACTCTGGCAAACACCCTGCCACAGGTTTTTAAACCATTCGCTTATAGCACCCCAGTTTTTAATAATCGCAATAATCGCCACAACCGCGGCAATAATCGCCGCAATAATAGCGATAATAGGAAGAAGCGAAACGTTTAACGCACCAAACCCAACAGCCGCTGTCCCTGCTGCTGTCCCTGCTGCCGCTGTTCCTGCCGCACTGGCTCCTCCTGCCACGCCTGCCGCAGTAGTGGCTGTGGCTGTTCCTCCAAGAAGTCCGATTAACCCTCCCAGAGCAGAAGTGATTGTTCCAACAGCACTGATAATTTTCCCGATCACAATGAGTACAGGGCCGACTGTTGCAGCAATAAGCGTGATTTTTACTATCGCATCCTTCATTCCCGGAGACAGCCCGTTCCAGGCTTCGCTTAAAGATTTCATACAGGAAGCGAACTTTTCAAGCATAGGCTGTAAAACCGTTGCAAGAGAATTGCCAAGATCTGCTCCCACGATTTTCAGACTATTCATTGAAGTCTTAAACTTATCTATCGGATCAAGCGTTTCGTTAAACGTTTTCTCCACGCTACCGGCATTATCTTTAAGGGAAGTGCCAAGCTCAGCGAAAGACAGCGAGCCGTTTTTACACGCCTGATAAATAGCCGCACCTGCACGCTTACCAAACAGCTCGTAAGCTACTTTTAAACCTTCAGTGTCGCTTTTCGCATTCACCATACTGTTTTGAATATCCTCTAAAGCCTGTTTCATAGGCGTGCCTTTAGCTGTAGCAGCAGCCAATGCTTTAGTAAGAGCAGTCATAACCTGTGACGTGTCAGCACCGGACATTTCAACATTGCCTAAGAAATTAGCAGCATCAGATGCACTAAACCCAAGCTGCTGTAAGGAGGCACTGTTAGTCACCATGGTTTTAGCAAGCGTATCCATGCTGACACCGGTACGCTGACCTACAGCGTTCATCGTATCAAGTAAAGCCCCGGCATCCTGTGCTTTAAGCCCAAAAGCAGCCACAACTTTCTGCGTGTTATCAACAGCCGTGGAAACGTCCATGTTGTTAATTTGAGCAAATTTAATAAACCTGCCTGACAGGTCTTCAAGGCTTTTACCCGTTAAACCGAATCTTGTGTTCACCTCTCCGATAGCAGCACCAGCGGTTTGAAAATCAGTAGGAATACTGGTAGCAAGATTTTTCATACTATCTTGCATACCCTCCAGTGCTTTTCCTGTTGCGCCTGTTTTAGTAACAATTGTGTCCATGCCCGCATCAACTTCGTTAAACGCGGCTAACGATGCGGCTCCAAGCCCCACAATTGGTGCGGTAACATGCGTGGATAGGCTTGTGCCGACTTGGGCTGTTTTCTCACCGACACTTTTAATTTTATCCCCGGTTTCTTTCATAGAAACTGCTAACGCTGATGGGACTTTCTTGGCCTGCTGTTCTAAATTTTTAAGATTCTGCTCGGTTTCAATAATCTCACGCTGCAGCGCATCGTACTTGTCTTTACCGAGATCCCCGTTTTCAAGCTGTACTTTAGCCTGCTTATCAGCCTGTTTTAAAGCGTTAAGTTTCTCGGAAGTGTTTGCTATTTCCTGCTGCAACAACTGCTGTTTTTGTGCTAAAAGTTTAGCGTTGGACGGATCGAGTTTTAACAGCCTGTTTACGTCACGAAGCTGAGCTTGCGTGGATCTGATAGTCGTATTCACGTCTTTTAACGCTTTATCCAAGCCTGTGGTATCTCCACCGATTTCAACGGTAATACCTTTAATCCTGTTTGCCATAACTTCACCTCCTTTTACTTCTTAATTTAGGTATGAAAAAAATCAGATATTTTAACGTTAGGTATAAGAATGTTTGGTTTTCGTCTAGAACCTGTCGAATTCTGCCTGGCTTGCGAGCTTATCGTATTTCACACTATCGTTTGCTTTCTCCGTCCACATGTCTAAAATCATGCCGATAGTTAAAAGATCCAGTTCACAAATGCTTATCCCGATTTCTGTGCATCTAAGAAGAAATAACGCGGTTGTCATTTCTCTTGTAGTTGACGTAACTTTTTTTTAGATTGAACCTGTGTTTGTAAATTCGCACCCCAAAGCTCAAGAATTTCAGGCAGCACCTCGTAGATAGAAAACATTTCAAACTCATCGAGCCATTTTTCAATCGTTTCAGGAATCGTGTTATCCGCATGGTAGGCCATGATATAAGCTACGTTTTCAAAAATCTCCAGATCATCAATCTCAAACCCGGTGCTTTTAGTCTTATACGATTTTTCGAGTTTAGAAAGATCCTGAAAAATATCACGCTTGAATTTGATACGATACAGTCTTGGAATAGTGGCAGAAGAACGAAACTTCACGTCTTTGCCACCGATTTTTACTGTTTTTTCAATCATGCTCACTACTCCTTTTTACTTAGGTTTAACCTCTGTCGTGTTTTGAGGAACGTACACGTTCTTATACCAGTTAGCGTAAGTTTCATCAGATGTCGTATCTCCGCTACGGGATTTCACAAGTCCATCTTCTCTAGGATCAGCCGTAAGCGAGAGTGTTTCCGTACCCGGTTCTATCGTGTCTTCCTTAGTTTCCGAAGCGATAGACGGTCTTGAAGCCGAGCAGTTATAAAGCACGTGGCGGATTGCTTTAACGTCACCGTCAAACTCAAAAAGGAGTGCGAACTTTTCCGCTTCACCGGTAGTTGCTTTTTCTACCAGCACACCGTTTTTATCAAGTTTTTCTTTTAATATTTCTGTTCTAAACCATTCAGGTATGAGAGCCATTTCCAAGTCGCCACTGTAACCGTTGTTAGCAGTCGAGCGGAAGTAGACAATCCCGTCAGCGTAAAACGGTGAGGATTCACCTTCCGCATCAAGGCTTATGCTCACAGCTCCCGGAATAGGTTTAGGCGTATCATAGTTAAAACTTCCGCTCGGGTCTTTTTTAAGTTTTGCCGCGTACACGTTTTTCAGATTGTATTTAACCTTGTTTCCCATTTTCTGTTACCTCCATTTCAAAAATGTAGAGTGTTTCATAAAGCTTTTCCGACTCTATGAACGCTTCTGTTTTGTTATAAAAAATGCCGTGCCTATCAAGCACGGCTTCAACTTTTTCTTCCACACTAGGATTCTTATAATCTGTGTATAGTTCGATATGAACTTCGTTTGCTTTAAAATATGTTTTCCCGTCTGCCGCAAAATTACTGCTTGCAGGCGTTAGAAACAGAAGAAACGGTGGATTAGGTGATTCTCCTTCAGCAAAATGGTGATAAGCAAAAGGAAAACCTATCTCTTTCATGATGCTTAAAAGTCTAGTCATGTTCTATTGCCTCCCTTATTTTTTCTTCGAAGCTTTTAACCGCTTTTTCTTCCGCAAGCTTAATGTGTGCTCTTGCTTCCACGCGTCCTCCGCCTCGTTTAGCGTGACCGTACTCTAACAAGTGTGTAAGCTGATACTTGTTTTTTGAGTGAACTACCAGTGTGAGAGCGTTTTCTGTTTCTTTAACAGTTTTAACCGCCCAACTTTTCGCATACGCGCCAGTTCGTTTAGGAGCTGTCATGTTAATTTCTTCTTTTGCTGTTTTACCAGCGTTTTTTACTGCTTCTTTTACTTTCCCGGTTGTAACTTTCGCGTAAGTTTTAAGCTCTCTAATAACTTCTGCTGAGAGGCTGCCAATACTTACTTTGCTCACTTTTTACACCTCTTACAGTGAAGTTTCAGGCTTTTCTTCTTATAATTCATGTGGTCAACACCTAAAATCTCATAAACCGTATCATGGAAAATAATCCTGTAACCAAGCGATGATATTGCGGCTGTTTCTTTCGAATAGCGGATAGTAAAATCTATTTTTGACTCATCCCACACGTTTCCTGCCGAAGTCTGCTCTATTGGGCTTTCAGCACTCACCGTAGCGTAACACTCGTAATATTTACTCCACTTAATCTTATGATTACCAACCTCATCAACTTCAACACTGTTTTTAAGCAGCGTAATACGCTCGTTTAATAAACTTATTCTCATTTAAAACCCCGTTTTTCTAACAGTAAAAAGCATCGAACGTAAGGTGAGAGTTAGCGCGTGATGGTCTGCTTCTTCCCGATGCTCATACAAGTAGCCTGTAGCGTATAAGACTGCGAGCCGATACTCGTCAAAGTTTTCACTAATCAAACTACTATCGTTTTTACGAGCTACTCCCTGGCAGAGTTTTTCAGCAGAACGAATAAGGGTGTTGATAAGCTCATCATCTTCTTTACTATCCACCCTAAGATAGTTTTTTGCTTCCTCGACTGTAACTATCATCAACACCCCTCCTTAACTTTTAAGCTGTTACGCTTGTTTTAACAGGCAGAATCTGCACTGCTTCTTTAAGCACGAGTTTGCCGTCTACACGCTCTTTAGCAACGAAACCTACCATGTCGTTTCCAGCGAAAAGCTCGGTAAGCTCTTTAAACGAGCGTGAGCCACGGTCGCCAATGTTGTAGTACGAGTAGTCACCAAAAGCCACCATGTTTTCAGGCGCGTAAGCAGACGTGTATACCGGGTATCCGAGAATCCTGTTCGGCTCATCATCCTGGTATGAAGGCTGCCAAACGTACGCACCGTTATTGTCTTTAAGTTTTCGTATGCTCGCGACCGTTTTATCGTTCATAATAAAACTCGCGTTTTTACGGTATGGTCGCCTCAAAGCGTGAATAAGATCAATCAAATCATCAGTTTTAATACCGGCAGTTTCTTTAAGGAACGTGCCACCGTCTTTCTTATTGAAAATACCAGTCGGTTTTCCAACACCATCCCCGTTAAGAAAAGCGTCTTCCTCCGCGTTAGCCAACGCCATGCCGAAGGATGTAAGAATATGATTCTCGAGATTAAATGCATTATCATGCAAGAGTTCTTCAGTAACTTTTACCGCAACGTGAAGCTTATGAGCGTCAAGCAGGATTTGCGCGAACTTGGAATCCCCAAAGTTAAGGCTTGCGCCTTCTTCAATCCAAGCCGCCGCAGGATCGCTCATCGCAATATTAATCTTATGCTCTCCACTAGTAGTAATAGTGGTGGCAAGAACACGCATAATGTTTTCTTCTTTCAACGTTTCAATCAGACGATTATCGTATTCTTCCGGCACAAGATACCCGCCGTCAGCGTCCACACCTTCCTGCAACACGTTATCAACTCGTTTAAAATTACTTCTAAGAGCTGTAAGCATCGCCTGCTTATACTCGTCACGCGCACGAACTTGTTTTTCAAGGTTAACACCTGTTTTCATAGGTTTTGCAACAATCGCCTCGGATGTTGGTTTTGAAAGCTCCTTATCCATTTTTTCCATCTGCTCCAAGCGCTCAATTTCCATACTGTAAGCTTTCACTTTCGCTTCCATCTCATCGTAAGTTTTCGCGTCTTCTTCTGAAATAAGCCCGTCCTTGTCACGTTTAGACTCAAGGAAAGCTTTCGCACCCTGCCACGCCTTATTACGTTTCTCAACCATGTTTGAAATACTGTTCATCATATTTACCTCCAATTTTTGATTAAAAAAAGACGATCCATAAGATCGTCTGCACTAATATTGTTTGTTTCCTTACCGCTTATCCGGCAGGCTTTACATATTTTTTCCAATAACGTGTTTTGCACGCTTAATTTCGAATACAATGTTGAAACCTGTGGTATGCCAATATCAGCGGTTTCACCTCTAGTTAAAACACCGTCCGCGAACCCGAGTTCTACCGCCTTGTTAGCATCCATCCACGTTTCCGAATCCATTAAATGCGACAGTTTCACACGGTTAAGCCCTGTTTTAATCTCGTAAGCGTTAATAATGGACTCTTTTACCTCATCAAGCATTGATATTGCTTTTTCCATTTCGCTTCTGTTTCCAAAAGCAACAGTCATAGGATTATGGATCATAAGCATTGACACCGGGCTCATATAAACCTTTGTGCCAGCCATCGCAATAACCGAGGCCGCCGATGCTGCAATCCCATCAATCTTGACTGTCACGCAACCCTTGTAATCCATGAGCATGTTATAGATTTGTGCCGCAGCCACACAATCGCCGCCAGGCGAGTTAATCCACACGGTAATATTTCCACTACCAGCGTTTAACTCGTCTTTAAAAAGTTGTGGTGTAATATCATCATCAAACCATGATTCTTCAGCAATCGTACCGTTAAGAAACAGTGTCCTCTCAAAAATCTCATTATTCTCATTGTTTACCTTTTGGTTTTTCCACTGCCAAAACTTCCTCATTACCTTTTTCCTCCTTTCCGCTACTGTTTGCGAACGCTCCAGCACGGTTAAGTGGGAGCATGTTGCCGTTAATCAAATACAAGTCGCCACCCTCACAGGCGGGAATCTTATCCAGGTTTTCTAACTGTCTAATATCGTTTGCGCTCATCCAACCGTTTTGACGAGCGGTAGCATAACCATTCATACGACTCTGATAGTCTCCTCGAAGAAGACCATCCACGTTAAACTTCACATAATAAGTTTCTTTCTCCTTATCAGTAAAAAGCCGCCTCGTAATAGACTGTTCAAAACGCGCCACCCAAGGATCAAGCGTGTATTTCACAAACTCCAACGACTGCTGCTCAATATTAGAAAAACTCGATTTTTCCAAATCACCAACCATGTGTGGTGGGACTCTAAAAATACGAGCAATCTCGTTAATCTGAAACTTACGAGTTTCAAGAAACTGCGCTTCGTTAGGCGAAATAGAAATAGGCGTATACTTCATGCCTTCCTCTAAAATCGCTATCTTATGCGAGTTAGAACCCGAGAACCCCTTATTCCAACTATCCCTCATACTTTGAGGATCTTTTACTGTTCCGGGGTATTCCAAGATGCCGCTTGGTGTAGCACCGTTAGCGAAAAACGATGCACCATACTCTTCCGTAGCTATCGCCATACCGATAGCGTTTTTTGCCATCGCAATAGGCGAATAGCCAACAAGACCGTCAAAACCAAGACCGGGAATATGAAGCACGTCAAAAGGTTTAAGTTTCACACTCGTTTCTTTACCCGCTAAAACATCACTATCATTTAACGTATACTCGTAAAAAATTTGACCACTCTCATCCCGGTCAACTCTCATACGATCAGGCATTAAAGGGTATAAGCCTAAAACCTCGCCTTTACCGTTTCGAATAATCTGCGCGTAAGCATTACCCCATAACAATAGATGCGTCATCAATGTTTCTCTAAACACGAAGCTTGTCATTTCAAGATTCGGCTCATCATGAAGCACCTTATACAAAGGATGTTTAACCGCTTTAGCCGTACCCGTACTCGTCCGCTCATACACGTGAAGCGGCAGGCTCGCCACCGCCTCAGACAGGATACGCACACACGAGTAGACAGCCGTCATCTGCATCGCCGAACGCTCATTCACCCTCTTACCCGAAGAAGACATGCCACTAATAAACCTTTGAGCATTCAAGTTAAAACGATTCTCAGGCTTATCTCTACTCTTAAAAATTTTACTAAAAATATTCACGACCCACCTCCTTACATGAATAGGATTCCTCGAGCGTCATACACACTCTCCGTGTTCGCGTTACCGCATCTGATAGCACGGTCAAGTGCCATGATCGTTGCGATAGCACCATCAATTTTCTCGGTTGATTTTTCCTTATCTGCCTTAATGTTTCCTGCAGGATCGGTGCGGATGAAAATGTTATCCATATTCCAGCGCAGCACCGGATGCCCAGAGTGTGCGATTTTCTGCTCGAGTGTAAGCTTCATAAGCTCCTTGGTAGGCGGACTCATATCCTTGAATCCTTGTCCGAACGGAACCACGGTAAACCCCATGTTTTCAAGGTTTTGCACCATTTGCACCGCGCCCCAACGGTCGAAAGCAATCTCACGAATATTGAAACGTTCACCTAAAGTTTCGATGAATTTTTCAATAAACCCATAGTGAACAACGTTTCCTTCCGTAGTCTTAATAAACCCTTGTTTTTCCCACACGTCATACGGCACGTGGTCCCGTTTCACGCGCAAACTCAAGGTTTCTTCAGGCACCCAAAAATAAGGTAGGATACGAAACTTATCCGACTCATCTAAAGGCGGAAACACAAGCGAAAAAGCCGTAAGATCAGTGGTGCTTGAAAGGTCAAGACCCCCATAGCAGACCCTGCCCTCGAGTTCTTCTTCGTTCACCTGAAAACCGCAAGCATCCCACTTTTCCATCGGCATCCAACGAATAGACTGTTTCACCCACTGGTTAAGACGAAGCTGACGGAAAGCATTCTCTTCACCAGGATTCTGGCGGGCTGACTCGAAAGCAGCCTTAACTTTCTCCATTTGAACCGTCACCCCAAGAGAAGGATTAGCTTTCTTCCACACCTTCGGATCCGTCCAATCATCCGAATCTTTTGCACCATAAATCACTGGGTAAAAAGTTGGATCAATTTTCCTACCCTCGAGAATATCAACTGCTTTCTGATGCGTCTCATAGCAGATCGAATGCGTATCCGTACCAGCCGTGGTAATCAGAAAATATAGTGGCTGCATGCGAGCATCCCCAGAGCCTTTAGTCATCACGTCAAAAAGTTTACGGTTTGGCTGCGTGTGAAGCTCATCAAACACGACACCGTGAATGTTAAACCCGTGTTTAGAGTACGCTTCAGCCGATAAAACCTGGTAGAAACTGTTAGTTGGTAGGAAAATAATACGTTTTTGCGAAGCTAAAATTTTAACCCTACGATTAAGAGCCGGACACATTCTAACCATGTCCGCCGCCACATCAAACACGATTGTTGCCTGCTGACGGTCCGCCGCACAACCATAAACTTCCGCACGCTCCTCATTATCCCCACAGCATAAAAGCAGTGCCACTGCCGCGGCAAGCTCACTTTTACCCATCTTCTTAGGTATCTCAATATAAGCAGTATTAAACTGACGGTAACCATTCGGTTTAACCACGCCAAACAAGTCCCTGATAATCTGCTCCTGCCAGTCAAGGAGCTTAAAAGGCTTACCGGCCCACGTTCCTTTCGTGTGTGTTAAACATTCGATAAAACTTACAGCATAATCCGCTAAATCCTTACTATACGTTGAATCTTCTTTTTTAAACTTAGTAACCTCGTATTTTTCCAACTTAAGCTCCTCCTTTCTTTAGGCATAAAAAAAGACGCTTACTTGCGTCCACATCATTTCCTTATCTTTCCTACGAGAAACAGGGCTTTAAGCCCTGCTACTTTTAATAAAACTTCAGTTTTTAGTTTCTAGCGTCTAGGATCATTTCTAAAGCCTCGTTTGCAAGCTTATCTGTTGGCATAATATCCCAGCCTCTATCGTAGTTTGCGATAACCTTGTTATTGTTTTTCAAAGTAAGCTTGGAAATTTTTCCCTTGTTAATCCCATATTCGCTTGGCTCTTCAAAAACCTTCATGCTGTAGCTTACAACCTGATCTTCTACTCTAAGCGTATCTTGTTCCCACATGGTTTTGCTCCTTTTTCTGTGCTTTTTGTTAGTACTATATATCACTCTAAAAGCACAGAATAGCAAGTCATAAATGAGAAAAAATCGCAGGTAATTCCACGATTTTTCTTTGGTTTTTGCCAATTCTGTTTTTAGTTTCTTGCTTGTTTAATCGCTTGGTAGGCTTTTTGAATATCCTTGTCCAGGGTTTCAGCATCCGTAAACAGTTCAAACTCTGTATCGTTTAGTTTTCCTTCGCTTACCTTCCAAAGTTCCTCGTGGGCTTGCATGGCGCAGGTTTTTGCTGTTTGTGCAATGTCGAGCATGCTGATAGCCGAGCTAATTTTTCCTTCTTCAGCTTTTTTGATTGCGTTTAGAGCGTAGCGTCTGCAGGCTTTAACTTCGCTTGTAAGTCTTTGTAAGGTTTCTTTTTTCATAGGTTTTTCTCCTTTGCTTTTGCTGATACTATATATCACTCTAAAAGCACATATTATCAAGCAATAAATGGGATAAAACCGCTGGTATTTCCACTAATTATTGTTCTTACAAGTCGCTAATTTTTCGGCACTTATCCACGCCATAAACAACGCTTAGCCCGCTTCCTGTTTCCCAAGAAACCATGATTGAACCCATATCATCAACACCTCGTACTCTGCCTTTAATGCCGATAGGGGGTGCCTGAACATCATCCATTAAGATAAGCTCTACCAAACAACCTTTAGGATAAGTTTTTCTAAGCTTTTCAACCTGTTTTCTACTTAATGCTCTCATCATTCACCTCTTTCGTTTCTAAAAACACATGAGCCTGCTAAACGGGAAAGCAGAATCTTTCTATCCTTTTTAAACTCATCTCCAATAAAGCCGAGCCTAAGAAGAAAACATCTGAAGGCATACTTATCGTTAACCGGCTTATGTTTAGTTTCATTCACATGTTTTACTTCCAAACTCATTTTGCAAAGAGCCAAAATAAGCTTCATGTAAGTATCCATATGGTCTTGGCTTACATCTTTAAACCAGGGAAAACTAACTGTTTCATCGTTTTCCTCTATTTCAAGGCTTGCCACATCGAGTGCTTTTTTAATTAAATCACCCTTGTTTTTGATGATTTTTCTAAGCTTAGTCACATCCAGCTTATCTTTTGGAAACTCTACTGTAAGCATGCGTGTGCTTTCATCTTGTGTTTTAGGAAGGCTTATACCATAATCGCCCTCAAGTATTTGTTTTAGATCCTTTAGGTCTTCATCATCCACAGATGTTACTGTCCCAGTTTTACCGACTGTGAAAGGACCTATCTTGTAAGCCATGCTGGGGGTTTTCAGATATGTAGCTTTAAGACCTGTTAAGTTTTCTATTGCTTGTATGAGTGGTTTTCTTTTAGAACCTTTTAAGCCATATTCTAAGCTCATTTTAATACCTCCTTTAGGTTTTTCCTTGTGTATATACATCACTCTAAAGAAGATATTTAGCAAGTCTTATGTGCTTTCTTTTCCCTGAAAATAAGCGATATTTTTGAGAACGAAATACACGCAGGGAAGCGCTACACCGTTGCCCCACATCTTGTATTCTGCCGAATCAGTGTGGGGCTTTTTAAGCCATTTGATTATCTGATTTTTACTTTTCGGCTTACAGGCGTTCGTGACTAGTTTTCGATGTGTTTCAAACACATCCTGCCAAAAGATAAGCTCTTCATCGCTTGGATTTTCTGTTTGAAGATTATCACACCAACAGTCAGGAAAGCCCTGCAGTCTTGCACATTCTTTCGGTGTTAAACGTCTAACCACATAGTGTTTATCCTCATTCATATCGTTTATGACAGGAGGATCTTTATAGTCACTTGCCACAAGCGTGTCTGTCATTTCAGCCCGAGCATTCGTGTGATGCGAGTTTTTACTCGTAGAGTACACTATTGCAAGACCGCCTTGATTAGCTTCAGGCGAGTTTAGCCCTGTGTTAATTGTTCTTGCCAGTTTCGTTTCATACACGTTAGCACGCTTGTTTTTCGTGTTGAGTGATGTTAAACGAACGTCAAAACAGGTTTTATCACAAACCACAAAAGGCTGATTATTCCCACCAGTTCCAAGACTTGCTCCTATGGTATTACTAATATCTATCGGTCCTTTAAATCTAGAGTCCTGTCCGTGATTTTCAAACACGAGCGGTGGATGGTTTCCCACACTTGCTGTAAGCGTGCCGCTTTTGTTTTCAAACACGTCCATTCTGCTTCCGCCCTGATCGTTTAAACAGTATCTTTCGATTGCATCACCAGTGCCTGTTTCAAAATGTCCGGCAGTTTCTTGCCACGGCTTTCCGCTCGCCGTAAAATCCCCAGGCATGCTTTCTTGCTCAAATAATATTTTTCCGGCACTTTGTCCATCAAAATCTGCGACAAGAAAGATACGTTTTCTTCTCTGGGGTACTCCGAAGTATGAAGCATCAAGTACCCTCCATGCGAGTGAGAAATCTTCTGCCATGACAAGTCCTGCACTGCTCCATTTTTCAGGTCTAGGAGCATTAAACGTATGTCCTTTGACAGCACAGATTTCTTTGATAACTTTCTCGAAGTCTTCTCCTTTATTTGAGGAAAACGCTCCCGGAACGTTCTCCCAAACGATATATCTTGGTTTTTGTCCACCTGTTTTCCTCCTCATCTCTTTAATAATCCGAACCGCTTCAAAAAACAGGTTCGAGCGAGAACCGCTAAGGCCTGCCCGTTTACCTGCAATCGACATGTCCTGACAGGGGCTTCCAAACGTGATAATATCAACCGCTTCCACAGTATCGCCTTTAATCTTTGACACATCACCTAAGTGCTTAACATAAGGTAATCTTTTAGTGGTAACCCTTATAGGAAACGGCTCAATTTCACTAGCCCATAAAGGTTTAATCCCTGTAAGCGTAGCTGCTAAAGGAAAACCGCCCGAGCCATCAAAAAGGCTGGCAAGTGTAAGTGTTTTACTCATCGCCAGCCTCTTTCATCATTTCAATTGCCTGCTCGTAACTATACTGTTTCCCATCTCGTATAAGAACCACATCTTCTGTTTTATCATCATGAAACTTCATGTAGCGTTTAACTGCAACATCAATGAATTTAGGTTCAAGCTCCACTCCAAAACACACTCTTCCAATCTGCTCACAGGCTATAAGCGTGGACGCTGAACCTAAAAACCCGTCTAACACAACACTGTTTGTTTGCGTGCTTTGTTTAATAAGATAAGCAATCAGCGGCACAGGCTTACTGGAAGGATGCCCACAGCCTTCTTCCTTCGAGTTTTTAATCCCGTCGAATTCAAACACGGCTGTCTGTTTCTGATCGCCATACCACTTATGTTTACCGTCTTTACGCCAACCGTAAATAATCGGCTCCATGTTAAACTTCCAGTCCGTTCGCATAAGTGGCGCTCTCGGCTTTTTCCAAATTAAACCTGCTGCCACCTTAAACCCCGCGTCCTCAAAAGCATCGTAGAAAACACGTGCTTTCATCGTTGCGTAAAACTCGTAAATAGATGCGTCAGCGGCCATAGAGTTTTTGAAGTTGGTAAAAACTTTCATTAAAAACTCGTAGCCTTCTTTATCGCTTAAATCATCGTTTTTAATTTTCCCTGACGCGTTTTCAAGGTTCACGAAATAAGGTGCGTCCGTGCAAACAAGATTTACTTTTGTTTCACCCAGCAGTTTTTCAAACGTGGAAGAATCGGTTGAGTCCCCGCAAATAATACGATGCTTACCAAGCATCCATATGTCACCCGTTTTAGAAAAGCACGGTTCTTCCAGTTCTTTTTCAACATCAAAATCATCATCACTTACGTCTTTATCAGCATCAAAAATATTGGAAAGCTCCGCCTCGTCAAACCCGAGAAGATCAAGGTTAAAATCAGCTCCTTCAAGCTCCGATAACTCGACTGCTAAAAGCTCACTATCCCAGCCTGCGTTAAGCGAAAGCTTATTATCCGCAATAATATACGCACGCTTTTGTGTTTCAGTTAAATGGTTTTCTTTCACGCACGGAACTTTTTTAAGACCCAGTTTTAATGCCGCGGCAAGCCTGCCATGCCCTGCAAGAATCGTATTATCCTCAGCCACCAGAATCGGGGATAGAAAACCAAACTCACGAATACTTGCCGCTATCTGAGATACTTGCGCCTCCGAGTGCGTGCGAGCGTTTCTCACATACGGGATAAGCTCACTTACGTCAGCCAAATAATACTGCATTTCTTTTTCCATAAGCTTTCCTCCCGTTAGAAAAGACCCCAGCAAGCCAGCTTTTCAAAACCACCCACCGAGTCAATATAATCTTTCGCGATTTTCACAATCTGCGCATACGGTTTACCATCAACCATCTCGTCCCCGATAGCGCAAGAAAACTCAACCACCCGGCCGGTTTCCTGTGCTTTCAAAAACGCGTAAATGTTAACCGACACGTCAGCTTTCGTAAGATCTTTACCATGAAGGCCGCCGCCTGTAACAGCATCAGCCATGTCTGACCCGAGTTTTCGGTTAACCGCTCCCGTATCAACGCTGATACCGCCCGTCCAGTCGCCTAAAGGATTAACAAACGCATTCGGATAGTCTTTCAATAAGTCTTCTCGTTTAGCGTGAGACTGGCAGATGATAAGCTTTTCACCATCAAGAACATACTTGCCGTCATACGGATACTTTTCATAAACCTTTCGAGCAATAGCCGAGAGTTTCTTCTGTTCGTCTGTTAGTGGTACGCCTTTAAAAATCCCGTTATCGCCACAGCGAACCATGCCGTTTTGGTTTTGGCTTAAATGCTTATCCTGTGGCACGACCGTAATATCAATCTTTACTTTCCCAGGGCTTAAACGGTGGATAATATTTTTAATATCCTTAAACTTAAACATCACCGTGCTTTCAATGCACACGGCACACTTACCATGCCCGAGCATCACTTCAACAGCAATCTTCGGGTTCTCAGCAATCTTGTAAGCCAGATCAACAATTGCTCCGGCAATACGATCCGCAATCTTGTCCGGGTGACTTGGATTTACTTTTTCTATCATAATTTTTCTCCTTATAATTTTTTACGTGTTAAAAGCAGGCGTTCCATTAAATCGTTTTGAGGTGAAACACCATCAAACTCAGTCGAACAGTTTTCTTTCACAATCTGGAAAATCTCATTCCAAAGCCTGACCGCCTGATTCATGTAGTTAATACCAATATTTATAAAAGGCGATGGTATCGGTTTACCCGTGGTCGGATGCTTGGAAAGGAACCCGAGTTTACTGGTTACTTCCTCGCATTGAATCCAACGAGCACAGCTCATCGCATACCGTTCAATAAGAGGAGATGGCACTTTACTGCTCACACCAATGTCTTTTAGCCACTTCCACGTTTCTTCAAAAATTTCTCTAGCCTGAAGCTGCGTACCATCTTTTTGCGTGGCGGATAAAAACTCGTGAGGCTGAGGCATTTCAGCACCTTCAAGCTCCGGAATATCAAGAACGCTTAAAGGCCTGCCACCGGGGTTTCCGTCATTCGCTTTTTCAACAACTGCTTTCTTCTTTCGCCCGGCACCTACGCGTCTGCCGCCACGACCGCCGATATTATTTGATTTTGTAGGCAAACTTTCCGCCTCCTTCCCACGTGAGTTTTAACTCAAAAAAATTTTTCTTGTCTGATTTTGCCTATTACCCTTTTGAATACGCTGTTTTTGCACGCGAGACCCTGCGCCCGTTCCCCAGGGAATAGGTTTTTAGAGATTTTGACCGCCCCTGGGGTGGTTTTTATCTGTTATGCCAGCGATCTCCACGCTTAGCGTGAATTTTAGAGTGACAGGATTTGCATAGAGAAATAAGATTATTCCTCTCATTCGTTCCGCCTTCAGCAATCGGTTTAATATGATGAACCTGCTCAACAGGAACAAGCACACGATTCTTAAAGCAAAGCTCACAGAAAGGATGCTCTTTCACATAAGAATCCCTTACTTTCTGCCATGCTCTACCGTAACGCTTGTGAGCATCATAAGGACGCTCGTATTTTTCGTATCGTCTGTTCTCTTGTTTTAAGTGTTCTTCACAAAACCTGCCGTCAGTTAGGTTCGGACAGCCTTGATAAGAACACGGTCTTTTAGGTTTTCTTGGCAAGACTTATCCTCCCTTCGGGCATGAAAAAAGCCCTTTGAGATAATCTCAAAGAGCTTTTAACAAAATCATTTACAAAACTATATCACTATTTTCCAATTACATCGTTTAATACTTTCCAGCCTTTTTCACAAAAATTTATGTTTTCATTACATATAGTTTTTCCATTTTTCTCAATGATGATACTCGCCGCAAGGATACTATCACTATCTTGCTCAATAACATCACCATTTGCGGTTTTCCACTTTACTAGAATATCACTTTTACTTAATTTACCTTCAAATGGAACAACAATCCGATTTGGTTCGTCAAACTTACTATCAGAATAGGTGTTGATAATTATTTTATCTTTTTGCTTATATACATCTATGTAG
>NZ_LXJL01000048.1:0-29430 GCF_001641215.1 Gardnerella sp. 30-4
ATTATTAATAGACGTTGTTAAAAATCTTCCATAATTATTTGCGAAAAGAAGAGCGCATATAACGATAAGAAGATGAAGTGTAGAGAGCGAAATAGTAATTATGACTCAGGTCATTAGGAATATTGTGAAACGTGCTTTTGCAATGGCAAGTGTTGCAATACTTGCCATTGCCGTGCTCGCATCAGGATTTAGTGCAGCTTTACCGGCAGTTGCATTAGAAAATGGTAATCCTGCTGAAAAATACGATCCTACAAAAAAGGAAGTGCTAAGTCACGGCCATACAGACGTGTTTTACCCAATTCAATACAATGGTAAATTCATTATGGCCGTCGAAAAAGACGCTGCTACTTTCTTAAAGCCTGAAAACACTACTTTGCGCGTAGCTAAAAGCACGTACACTACAAAATCGCAACTTCCTGCTCTCGCTACTGAATACTACTATCTCGATAGTTCCGGAAATCAAAAAGGGAACCCTCTTTTCCCGGGTTGGGACACAGGTTATGCTGCATCTTTAGTTGGCGCATCTCACGCAGATGATGCAACAGCAGATATTGCAATTCAGCAAGTTACTGGACCAATGAACGGGCGCATTCTGCTTTGGACTACCGATGGCATTGGAAAAAATTCGAAGAAATTATCATTTGAAGAGAATGATTTAGACGACGAACCTGATATTGATGGCAGTCGATTTATGCTACCTGGCGTAATTCACCAACATACTGCTGGCCACGTGCATGCAAACTGGGGATTTACGCAGCCTGGCGTTTACAAGCTAAAAGTAGCAGCAACTATTACAAATAAGAACACTAAGAAGCAGATCACAACCGAACCTGCAGAATACACTTTTGAAGTAGAAGATACATATTCAGGCGAAGTACCTGCTTCTGGCATTACGGAAACGCTTGATTTGCACCGTCGCGGTGATTTTATTAATCCTGACGATGATGAAGAAGCGCACGAAGCTTCCAAAGATCATAAAGACACAGATAAAGACGATGGCGGCGATATGCGCATCGGCAATATTCGTGATTCCGGGCCTCATCCGCATTATCATTCATACGAAGGTTATGGTGGTTTAGACTTAAAAGTAGTTAACAAACCAAAGGGTGCTCGTATTGAGTGGAGATATGTGCGTGCTGACGAAGGTCCTGACGCGTATGGAACCACTCTTTTTGCTGAGAGATTGCAGCTTCCGGCTGAGCCTGCAATGAACAAGATGAAAGTGTATGCTCACGCAACTGAAGGTGAAACGCAAGTTGGCAAAGATACTGCGTCTGCAACCATCGCCGTTGAAGATCACGGTGCCGACGGACATCCTGTAGTAAAAGCAATTGCTCCTTATAAGCGTTTCAAACCAGGGGATACTTTACACGCGAAAACAGTATTGCTTAACCCTCATGTTGCAACCGACGGTGTTACCGGTGCGCCAATTGACGATCCGACAAGTCCAGTAACTTCCATTGTCAAAGATTATGTTTGGTTGATGAAAAAGGAAGGAGAAAGCGAATTTAAGCGCATTCCGGGTGCTGCAAGCAGCAAGTTGGAGCTAAAACTTGATGCGTCAATGCAAGGTGCAACGATTCGTCCTTCCTTAGTTTTAAAGAACGGTGAACTTTACCGTAATAAAATGTTTGATGAGTTTTGCGATTATGTTATTGAGATGAAAGGTGTTCCTCACTCTCATAACCATGATGGCGATGATGATCAAAGTGGTTCTGATTCTGAAGATGATGAGAACCCTCATGGGAAAAAGCACCATGAGAAGCGTCATAATAAGCGCAAAAATAAGACTAAGCATTTCGCTGGTGGAAAGAACTTTTTGAAAGGCGTATTCGGCGGTGCTGCAAATTCTGGACTATTCGGATCTAGCTCTAATGGTGGATTCCAATTCGAATCTAATTTCTTTAAGAAATCCAACAGAAAATTCAAGCGCACAAAGAAGAATCGCAATAAGACTAACCGCACTAATCGTAAGAATAATTCTAAAAATAATACGCAAAGTGGTGCTAGTTCTGGTTCTAGTTCTTTTACAAGAACAGAAAATTCAAGCGGAACATCGTTACATAATTCATCGCGACGAACTTCTGGCGGAACTCATACTAAGAACAAGAGCTCTAAGAAAAGTGGACAGACTATTCGTAATTTCGTGAGAACAGATAATAATTCTGGCAATAAGTCCAAAAATAGTTCTGTCAATAACCCTGATTTTGTTAAGAATACTGAACACCATGCTTTGCAAGGTGCAAGGCAATACAACGAAGAATCTGATGAAGCGTATGAAGATGATTCAGATGATACAAAAGGTGATAGTTCCTCGACTAAGTGGGTTGCGGTTGCAGCTTCAGGTGCGAGCGTCGGCTTATGCACAATAACTGGTGCATGCGGTGCTTTGGTACGTCCTAGATTGAAATTGTTGTAAATAGTATTCGTATTATTACTAGAAAGTTTAAATGATGAATTACAAACAAAATGAAACATTGCAAGTAAAACGAAAGCATGCATATTCTACTGCGTTGCTTGCGCTCATATTTTCTTTAGTAACTTTGGTTGCATCTTTATGTGCACCAAATCCAATGCAAGAAACTGCTTATGCCACTGAAGGCAATCAGCCAGTTATGATTCAAGCAGGTCATGCTGATTTTGGACCAACGCTAATCGACGGCAAATGGAAATTGAAGATTCGCGATGATACTGGTGATGAACCAGTGTGGCGAGACCCAGAAAATGTGGTATTTAAATTAGGTGGCAATTCAATAATTCCTATGCCTGATGACGCTGCCTACAGTTTTATTGGCGAAAAGCCTGGAACGAAGCTGTATGTTATTCCACAAACTCAGAATCCTGATGTGCCGTGGCTTGGTTGGAATACGCAGGAAGGTGGCGTGCTTAACGAGCTCGATCGTGGTGCAAACCTTTCGCTTGAAGGAGTAAGTGGTCCAGGTAAATTGCATGTTTACTTAGAAAATGGCAATAACAATCCACAGCAGCTTTGGGATAGTACTAAAGGTTATCCGCAAAACAGCTGGATTGAAACTAACGCTCATACTCACGTGAATTGGGTGTTTTCTAAGCCTGGAATTTATCATGTGAAGCTTACTTTTTCAGGAAAGCTTAAAAACGGACGCGCAGTAAGCGATACGCGTGTTCTTAATTTTGCGGTTGGAGATAATACTGATCCTAATGCTGCTTTAGGTACGGGTGCTGCTGCTGGAGCAAGTGGCAGCGAAGGCGACGAAGAGGATCAAGATGAAGAAGACAACGATGAATCCACAAAAGATGAAACTAACAATCATCACAAACTCCTTCGCAACAAGCATAAGCATTCTCACAAAGTATCTGAAAAAAGTGATGATACAGCTTTAGTTCTTCAAATTGTAGGTATTTTTGTGGCTATTATTGCCGTAATTATTGTGATTTTTGTGCTAATAGCTGTAGCTAAAAGCAAGAAAGCACGAAATCTTGCGCTCGCTAAGCAAGTTTCTGCACAAGCTAATCAACAGTATGCAAATAATGCAAATTTTGTGAATAATGCAAATGGCGACAGTACTTTGTCAAATCTAGTGCGTGATCAAGAAACGACAGTGATGTCACCAATTAATAATTCTCAATATTCTCAATCAGACAATATGCAATCTGATGGTACCCAGTGGAAATAATGGTGTGACGAAAATGGTTCGTAATAGTATAAAGAAATTATCTCGCGCTTTGTTGGTGGGCGTGTGCTTGTGTGGCATGATGATGGGAACTCCCGCAGCTTTTGCTGACAATGGCAGTGACGCAACTGTTGTAAGTGGAAAGAAATCTTCTAAAGATTTTACCGCCATAAAGCAAGCCAATTTTAAAGCGTGTACGGCTGCTCGCTTAGATAAAACTGCTTCATCACAACCTGCGGCTGATAGTAAAGCTGCAATGTGCCACGCATATAAAGGTCATACTGACGTTTTTGCAACTTTCTTTGATACTACAAGCAAGCGCATAGTATTAGGCACCTTGGGTGATGCGTTTGAAAGTGAAGATCATGATGGCACTCGTTATGATACGAATCGACTTATTTTTGAAGTCGGTTCTAAAAACATCATGCAGCTTTCCAAAGATGAGAATGATCCGATAATAAAAGAAATCTACGCAACAACTCGCGAAGGTGTAGTCTGGTTCTTTGATCAATCTGGAGCTGGAAATACTGGTGCATTATGGCCTGGTTTAGATACTAGACCGTTATATGAGGGAGCTGGTTCTACAAAAGTTAACCCAACAGTCAAACTGTCATTAACTGGTATCGAAGCACCTCACAATGGCGAAGTTTTTATGTACACTCGCAGCGGTGACGATTATGAGAAAATGCTCGGCTCTGCTGAAAACTGGCCAAAAGATGTTGACATCACTGAGACTGGTGGCAAGCATTCGCACATGTATTGGTCTTTTAACCGTCCTGGTGTGTACAAGTTAAAAATGAAAGCTACTGCTACCGTTGGTGACGAGGAGCAAAGTTCTGAGCAAGACTATACATTCCACGTCACTAATCATGATGTAACAGCTGGGGATTTTGCTGATTATGATGGCGCATCTTTTGATGGTGATGAAGATGGTGAAGATGACGAAGAAGATTCAGATGATAATGACGATTCTCAAAGTGAGGATCACAGTATTAATGTGCAACAAAGTAACGGATCTTTCTTCATTAACGGTAACAACAACACTGTGTATGTGACTCCATGGCCTGGAGCAAAAATGCAACAACAAGGACTTCTTGGAAGTAATAGAGGACTTTTTGGAAGTAATAACGGTGGTCTTATTCATGGGGAACATAACGCGAAAAGCGGAAAGCAAGATTCTCAAAGTCAGCAATCTACTTCGACAAAGTTCAAAGACATCAAGGGTGACAAACTCGTTATAGACCACGGTCATGTTGATATTGCTGTATATACTGGCGATTCAAATAAAGTTGATATGGCTGTGCAAGAAGATGTGACAGGAAGCCACGTCTTTAGAGACCCGGATACAGTTGTATTCGCAGTTGGTGATGCTGGTAAAACTAACGGCGTGTATCGTATACCGCAAACACAAATTGATGGTGTGCCATGGATGGGTTGGAATAATCAGTCTATGAATCCGCATAAGCCAACTCAATTGAGCCTAACAGGAGTTGAAGGTCCTGGAAACGTACGTGTTTGGATGTTTGGAGGCTTGGGTGGCGGAGATCAAGAGATTTTCTCTACTCAAGGAGCAACAGATTATACGATACCTGCAAATACGCATGCTCATGCGAATTGGGATTTCGACAAACCTGGATATTACACATTGCAATTCCAAGCTTCTGACGGAAATTCTACAGTAACTCGCAATATTCACGTTGCTGTTGGTGTAGATCCACAAGAAACACCAATGGGCTCTGCTGGCGGTGTTGAAAGCACTGCAGACGGCACCAAAAGCAAAAAAGGTGGACCTTCTGCACCTCATAATCCAGCAAAACCTGCTAATTTGCCTCATTCTGGCGGCAATCATGGCAGCCGCGGAATCGGTGCCGTTGGTGGTGGAAATTCTTTTGTTGGCGGTCGTGGTTTTGGATCAAACAATTCACGTTCTGGGAAACAGTTGCCAAGAAAAGCTAAAAAGCATAAAGGTCTTGTTTCAAAAATTAGTAACAAGAGGCTCGCCAAAAGTTTGTACCGACAGAAATTGAACGATAATGACGAGATCGTGAATTCTGAAGCAAAAGGTGTAACAGGATTATTTAAGCGAAATCCTTTGCTTGCTTATTCGCTTCTTGCTGGTGGAATTATTGCTGTGCTTGGCGTTTTGGGTGCAGGAATTTGGTATCTCTACAATCGCGGACTTATTAACTTCAACTGGCTGTTGCGCTATTAGTAGTAGGAGTGTGTAAGGGTGATTCATAGGCCCAGAAGAGTAAAGCAAACTTTGTTTTCTTCGATTGGTGCAATTGCAGTCGTCGCGCTTATTTTGCCGCTTTCTGCTTGTGGTAGTGCTAATGGGAATCGTGCAGGACATCGCGATGGTCGCATTAATGTAGTTACAACTACAGGCGTTTTGCGTGATATGGTGGCGAATGTAGCAGGGGATGCTGCAAATGTGAGTTCAATCGTACCTGATAATGCAGATCCGCACTCTTACGAGCCGCGATTGCGTTCAATCAGAGACGTTGTGTATGCGGACGTGGCTTTTAGTAATTACATGATGCTTGAGGAGCATGGTGTTATTACTGCTTTAGATGCGAATTTGCGAAAAGGCGTGCCGAATGTGCAACTTGCTGAAGAAAGCGTGAAACATGCGGCGGATATTATTCCAATGGTCGAAGATGTGTCGTTGGACACTATTTGGCTTGGTCTTGCTACAGAACGCCAAACTTCGCAGACGGTTGAGGAAGCTGAAGATACTAAAGAGCAACAAAAATCTCAAGAGAAATCTGATAAGTCGCAGTCTTCTCAGGTTTCTCAATCTTCGCAATCAAACGCGCCTTCCACTGTAACGAAAGAAGGACGCGCTACTGTAATAAAGCCAAAAGCATACAACATGAAGCGTTCGGACAGGATCCGCTTAACTGCAACTAAAGTAACTGGTCCTGGTTCGCTTTTCGCTTACCTTACTGGCACTTTTGGAAGTGTAGAAACTTACGTTAATTCAGCAAACGGGATTAACGATGAAGATCATGTGGATTTGCCTGCGGACGCGCACACGCATTTAAGTTGGGCTTTTAGTAAGCCAGGAGAATACACTCTCGGTTTTCACGCAGATATGCTCGATGCTCAAAACGAGAGGGTTGCAAGTTTAGGAAACGCAACTATGCGTTTTGCTGTTGGCATTAACGCGCAGAAATTAGCGAAAAAGCGTGGAGCTAGTGTAGTTTTGAATCAAGGCCATGCAGATTTGGCTTACGATTTAGCTAAACGCGGATTTTTGTACAGAGTTGACACTTTGCAAGAAAAGCGGTCGGTTGCGCCAAAGCGCGTGTATTATGAGCCGCGAGATGTAGTAGTAGAAGTGCCGACTAATGCTTTAAAAGAAATTCCAGCTGAACAAGGCTATAGATTCCTTGGATTTGCACGGCAGAAAATCTATCAACTTCCACAAGCTGTTCTTGGAAAACATGTTCACGGAGATATTGATCCGCATTTATGGCAGTCAGTGAAAAACGGAATTGCTTATGTGCGCACAATAGCTGACCGCTTGTGTGAAGTCGATCCTAAAAATGCTCGCAAATATCGCGCAAATGCGGACCGATACATTAACAAGCTATTAGATGTAGACGCGTATATGAGGCAAAAAGTGGCGTCAATTCCAAAAGAGCGTCGCAACTTGGTTACAACGCATGACGCTTTTGCATACTTAGGTAAAGCTTATGGCGTAAATATTGCGGGATTTGTAACAATCAACCCTTCAAGCGAGCCAAGCGTGCAAGATAGGCGCAGACTTTCGCAAATTTTGCGCGACTTGGAAATCCCTGCAGTGTTTTTAGAGCCGAATTTAATTTCTCGCTCGTCTGTGCTTAAAGAGCTTGCGTCTGAAGCGCATGTGAAAGTTTGCCCAATTTATGGTGACGCTTTCGACGCAAATGTGCGAACTTACGCGGATATGATGCGAGCTAACGCGGATTCTTTAGCGAAATGTTTGAAGTGAAAGTGTTAAAGGTAGTAAATATGGAAGAAAATGCAGTAATTTGCGCAAAAAACTTGAATATTTCGTACGGGAATCGCACTGTTGTAAAAGACGTTTCTTTTACCATTAATAGTGGCGAATTTGTGGGATTACTTGGCGCAAACGGTGCCGGTAAAACAACGCTATTTCGTGCAATTATGGGTTTGATTCCACATACTGGAAAACTCGAAGTGCGTGCTCCTCATATGGAAGGTGCAAAACTTAATTCTCGCGTATCTTACGTTGGGTATGTGCCTCAACGTCACGATATTGCGTGGGATTTCCCACTTTCTGTTTTAGATGTAGTGATGATGGGTAGGATTCGTCATATTGGTTACGTTCGCCGCGCTAAAAAAGAAGATTACGAGATCGCATTAAACTCGCTTGAACGCACAGGAATGGCTGATTTCCAAGATCGTACGATTGGAGAACTTTCTGGAGGTCAGCGGCAACGCGTGCTTGTTGCTAGAGCATTAGCTGGAGAGCCGCGTTTGCTTCTGTTAGACGAACCGTTTACTGGACTCGATATGCCTACTCAGGAGCTGCTTACCGATTTGTTCTTGAAATTGTCTGCTTCTGGTGAAGCAATTCTCATGAGCTCACACGATATTATTGGCTCAATTAACTCATGCTCGAGAATAATGCTATTTGATGGCACTATTGTGGGCGACGACGATCCGCAACATTTGCAAACAGAACAGTGGGTACAAACCTTCCACGTAGCTCCGCAAAATCCGCTTATTAAAGCAGTTGAGCGCGTAATTGGTAAGGAAAGTGTGGTAAAAGAGTAATGTTATCTCCAATAGAATTTATACAAGATTTAACAAATCCGGACCTTTGGTTTTTGCTAAAAGCACTTATTGTAGCGTGCCTTTCTAGCGTAATTTGTGGTGTAGTTGGATGCTATGTAGTGCTTAGAGGAATGGCGTTTATTGGAGATGCTGTAGCTCACTCAGTATTCCCAGGACTTGCTATAGCCTTCGTATTGCAAGGAAATCTGCTATTTGGAGGAGCACTCGCAGGAGTTGCAACCGCGCTAATCGTATCTATTTTTAGCCAAAACCGTAGGCTTCGCGAAGACTCATTTATTGGCGTATTTTTCGTATCTGCTTTTGCTCTTGGAATTGTGATTATTTCTAAAGCATCTGGCTACGCTGGATCCTTAGAATCCTTCTTGTTTGGCTCGATTACAGGTATTCCTGATTCAGATATTGCTGTTGTTGCTATTACTGGTTTGATTATTTTGGCTATATTATGCATGTTCCACAAAGAGCTTGTTTGCGTATCGATGGATCGAGAAACTTCGCGCGCAATGGGATTGCCGGTTGCATGGCTAGATGGAATGTTGTACGTGTTAGTGGCTATCGCTGTAGTTGTTTCCGTGCAAATTATTGGAAACGTGCTTGTGCTTGCTCTGCTTGTGACTCCTGCTGCAACTGCGCGACTGCTTACTGATCGGCTATCTAGGATGATGGTTTTAGCTCCTGTTATTGGTTGCGTTTCTTCGATTGTTGGAATGTATATTTCGTGGAGCTTTGATACAGCAACGGGCGGAACAATTGTGCTCGTAGCAACCGCTCTCTTTGTGCTCGCTTGGGCGTGCTCTCCTAAACATGGGTTGATTGCAAAAGTAGGTCGTAGCGTAGGTTTATAGCATGCTGCACAATAGAAAGCATGGTATCAAAAGGAAAACCTTCGCCAAGAAGTGCAGTAAAACCACTCAGTGATGAGCAAGTAAAGCTTTTAGCAAGTAAACACAATTTAGTTGACCCAACGTATTACTATCCGACAGGAAAACGCAAGCCAAATCAGGTAGAAATTGACGCGCAAAATCCTAAAGCCGCCGAAAGACTGCTCGAAGGAACGTCGCGCGTATTGCGTTCACGCTGCAAAGTAAAGGCGTGGGGATTGGAAAACGTGCCAGAAGAAGGCGTGTTTATTACAGCTTGCACACACGTGACGATGTTTGACGTTTTCATACCTATGACTGCACTATTCCACCAAGGTCGTCGTCCGCGCTACATGGCAAAAGCGGAACTCGCTCACTGGCCAATCTTAGGCAAATGGTTCCAGCTTGTAGGCATGCAGCCGGTTCCTCGCAGAAGCGGAAAAGCGCGAGAAATAGAAGAAGAATCTATTAAAATCCTCACCAATGGCAGACCTTTAAGTGTATGGCCTGAAGGAACAGTTACGCGCGATCCTAAAAAATGGCCTATGAGCATGAAGCCCGGAATTGGTATAATTGCTCTCGAAGCATCGCGCAGACTCGGACATCAGATTCCGCTATTTTGCGCGGTTACATGGGGCGCAGCAAGCATTAACCACTGGTGGCCGTGGCCAAAGAAAAATGTTGTAATGTGCTACGATACCCAACTCGATTATGCTGACTTGCTAAAGGGGAGTGAAAATTGGGGAGAGCTACCTCCTCTTGAATCTGCTGAAGAGTTGGCTCGTCGCGTGCGTGTGCGTATGACGCAGATTATGGAAGAAATTCGTGGAGAAAAATCTCCTGCAGGATACTTCGATTACAGGCAGATGAAACGCGTTACGGAAGAATAAAATAAAGTATCTTTTAAAAATCCCGTAAAGCGGCATGTGTAGAATTGTGTAATAGTGTGATTACAAATAAATAGCTATACAGTAGCTTATAAAACTCACAACCGAAAGGCAGGACGTAAAACATGAACGTTACGGTGTTGGGTGCTGGTGCTTGGGGAACTGCGTTTGGACAAGTACTTGCGGATGCAGGAAATCAAGTGACAATGTGGGCAATAGAGCCGGAAATTGTTGAAGGAATTCGCGATCATCATCATAATGGCGTGCGTCTGCCTAGCGTAGAAAAACTTCCAGAAAACATGACTGCAACTGGGGATCGAGCAGAGGCTGTTGCGAATGCGGATATTGTAGTCGTGGCGATTGCGGCACAGTTTGCTCGCGTTGCGTTGGAAGGTTTTGTGGGTTTGATTCCACAAAATGCGATCGTTGTTTCGCTTATGAAAGGCATTGAGCGCACAACCGGCAAACGTATGGATGAAGTTGTGTGCGAAGCTTTGAACTTACCGCGTAACCGTTTTGCTGCACTTTCCGGACCAAACTTGAGCAAGGAAGTTGCATCTCGCCACCCGGCTGCAGCAGTAGTTGCTTGCGCAGAAAAATCTCAGGCAGAAGTAGTTGCAAAAGCATGCTCAAACAGCTACTTTAAAGCATTTGTGTCAACAGACGTAATCGGCGTAGAAATGTGTGGCTCGCTTAAAAACGTGGTTGCGCTCGCAGTTGGTATGGCTCGAGGCGCAGGATATGGCGAAAACACGGCGGCTATGATTGAAACGCGCGGTTTGGCAGAATTGACGGCATTGGGCGTAGCAGAAGGCGCAGATTCGCGCACTTTTGCAGGTCTTGCTGGCTTTGGTGATTTAGTTGCAACTTGTGGATCTCCTCTAAGCCGCAACTATACTTTCGGTGCAAATCTTGGAAAAGGCATGAGCGTTGAAGAAGCAACTGCCGTAAGCAATGGTGTTGCAGAAGGCGTGCCAACCACAAGTGCAGTAGTTGCAATGGGCAAGCGTTTGGGTGTTGCAACTCCGCTTGCAAGTGCAATGGCTCGCGTGCTTGAAGAAGGAATTTCCTGCCAAGAAATGCTCGCAATGCTTTTCGACGACGATGTTTGCGAAGAGTAAGTAGCGTTTGCAAAAATAATCAAAACTAATCCAAAATAACTAGAATAATTCAAAAATATATAAAGGAAAAAAATGACGAAAAAGCGTGTAGTGTTCTTGTATGGCGGTAAGGCAGACGAACATTCGATTTCTTGCATATCTGCTGCTGGAGTGCTCAGTGCTGTAGACGAAAATCGTTTTGACATTGTGCGGATCGCAATCACAAAACAAGGCGAATGGATTGTTGGTGGTGAAGATCCTCGTAACTTCCGCATGGAAGAAGGCGAGTTGCCAGTAATCACAAAAACCGCTGGAACGCGTGATGTTGTGCTTGACCCTGCAAAGGGTGCAGACGGATTCTTGGTGCGAAAAGCGGACGACACGCTTGAAAGTTTAGGTCATATCGACGCTGTTTTCCCAGTTCTTCACGGACCAAACGGTGAAGATGGCACTTTGCAAGGTTTGCTAGAAATGATGCAAGTGCCGTACGTCGGTTGCGGAGTGTTGGCTTCGGCTGCATGCATGGATAAATACTACGCAAAGCAGCTGTTTAAGGCTGCCGGAATTGATGTCGCTCCGGGGATTGCGTTGGATGCTAGAAAATTTGCAAGTGACTCGACGAATCGCTTTGCTGCGTACGCAAACGAAATGCTTGCGCAAGTTGAGGCAGCAAAACTCGAGTATCCGCTTTTTGTAAAACCAAGCCGTGCAGGATCTAGTTTTGGCGTAACAAAAGTGGAATCGCATGATGCTGAAGCTTTGGCGCAAGCTGTTTTTGAAGCTTCGAAGCACGATTGGCGAGTGCTAGTAGAGCAAGGAATTAACGCGCGCGAGATCGAGTGTGCGGTTCTTGCAGCTCGCGATGGCGAGGAGCCGAAAGTAAGTTTGCCAGGTGAAATTGTGTTAGACAAGCGTCGGGCTGGCGAAGATCAGTTCTACGATTTTGATAGCAAATACATGGATTCCGCGGCTTCGCACGTGGAAGTTCCAGCAGATCTTCCTGCGGAAACTTTGGAGCTCGTGCGTAAAACAGCGCTCGCAGCATTCAAAGCAGCAGACGGTAGAGGATTAAGCCGTGTTGATTCGTTCGTGACTCCTGAAGGTCATGTGATGATCAACGAAATCAATACAATGCCTGGGTTTACGCCAATCTCCATGTATCCAAAAGCTTGGGAAGCAACCGGAATAAGCTATGGCGATTTAATTACGAAGCTTATTGAGGGTGTGCTTAAGTAAGTGTGAATAACGCAAGTAGCGCAAACTTAATACGAATTCAATAAAAAGCGAAAAATCACGATAAAGCGTAAAGAATAACAAAAGGAATGAGTATGCAAGAGATACAACATGACGACACATATTTGTTGGCGCGAAAGCGGCAGGGAACTATTGGAATGTCATTATGCATGTTCATGGTTGTGTGGATTGCTGCTGCATATGCATTAGGTATGTGCTTTCCGTATTTTTTGCCTAAAGAATTTTTAGAAAAATCTATTGCAACAATATTAGTGTCTGACATTGCGCAATATTTAATAGCGCTTCCTATTGCAATGCTGATTATGCGAGCAGTACCAACTCTTGCGTCGCGTGAATTTTCTATGTCTTTGCGTCAATTTTTGGGATTCTACGCAGTTAGTGTGCCAGTTATGTATGGAGGAAACTTAATTGGTACAACATTAGCTTCAATTATTACAGACGGTAAAGCAGAAAATCGTATTTCAGAGACTATTGTGTCTGGAAATATGTGGGAAACGTTTGTGTTCGTAGTGATTCTTGCTCCTATTATGGAAGAATGGTTTTTTAGAAAGCAAATACTTTCTCGATTGCGTGTGTATGGCGAAAAGAAAGCAATTGTGTTCTCTGCTTTAGCTTTTGCATTATTCCACATGAATATATTCCAATTTTTCTACGCTTTCGGGCTTGGGCTTATTCTCGGGTACATGTACGTGCGAACTTCTAAATTGCGTTACAGCATATTTCTTCACATGATTGTGAACTTCCAAGGAAGCGTTGTTGCTTTATGGTTACTAAAACAGATGACAGATGCAAACGGGAATGTTATAGAAATTGACAAATTATCAAATAAAGAGTTAATGGATTTGCCTTCTGGATTTGTGCTAGCTGGATTATATAGCATATTTGTGTTTGCAGTGCTTGTAGTTGGAATAGTGTTACTTGCTCGTAGTCGTCGATATTTAGTTTTCTTTGATGCGCCTTTGGAATTGCCTAAGGAAAATAATTTGAAATCACTTTATGGAACCGTAGGTGTAATTGCGTTTTTGATTATTTCTGTGATTCTTAATGTGATGATGCTTTTTTCGTAACTGCTATTTTTCGTAACGAAAAACAAAAATTCAAAATTCATGGCTTAAGGAGGCGAGTTATATGTTAAGCAAAAAATTAGCCAATAAAACTATTCGCGTTGGATTGCTTGGTGCCGGAACAGTCGGTTCGCAAACAGCGCGACTTATAGTTGAGCAGAGTGATGAACTTGCGGCTAGAATTGGCGCAAATATTGAGCTTGCAGGAGTTGCGTGCCTGCATCCGGAAGAAGTTGACGCTCCTTGGATTAAGCGTGATTTGCTAACTACAGACACTGCCTCTTTGTGCACCCGCGAAGACGTTGATATTGTAATCGAGCTTATTGGCGGACTTGAGCCGGCTCATACTTTTGTAAAAAGTGCGCTATGCCATGGAAAATCTGTTGTTACTGCAAATAAAGCGTTGCTTGCAAAGTTTGGTCCGGAATTATACGAGTGTGCAGAAAGTCACGGAGTTGACTTGTACTTTGAGGCGGCTGTAGCAGGAGCGATTCCTATTGTTCGACCGCTTCGAGAGTCACTTATTGGCGACGAAATTACGCAAATTTTCGGGATTGTAAACGGAACTACCAACTATATTCTTGACGAAATGACTGTGCGCGGACTTGATTTTGACTCGGCTTTACGCGCAGCTCAAGAAAAGGGTTATGCTGAGGCGGATCCGACCGGAGATGTTGAAGGTTTCGATGCTGCAAATAAAGCTGCGATTCTTGCAACTCTCGCATTCCAAATGCCGGTAAGTATTGACGATGTTTCTGTTGAAGGAATTAGCGCGATTGACTCTGAAGATATTGCTGCAGCGAGCGCGGAAAAGCGTGTAATTAAGCTACTTGCAGCAGTTGAAAGGCATTGCGACGGCGAATCAAACTCAGATGGCGGAGTAAGCGTTAGTGTGTATCCGGCGCTTGTTGGCGCGGAGCACCCTTTGGCGTCGGTTCATGGCAGTTTTAATGCTGTATTTGTGAAGGCGCAGGCTGCAGATGATTTGATGTTCTACGGACGCGGTGCCGGCGGCGCTCCAACTGCAAGTGCTGTTGTTGGAGATGTTGTTAGTGCTGCTCGAAATCTTGTGCGTGGATGCGCAGGTTTTGGCGTGCCAATGTACAACAAGTATGTGCCGGCCTCTAGCGAGCAGACCAGAGCAGATTTTGTGATTCGTTGCAATATGGAAGATACTTCTTTGGCTTTGTGCAGCGAAGTTATGGATGTTTTTGCAGATCATGGCGTTGTGTATGAGCGTTTGGCTTCGGCGTGTCAAGCTAAGTATTCTCAAACTGAAGGTGATTCGGATTGCCCACAGTGCGGTCTTGGTGGACCTGGCAGTGTGCGCGTGCTTGTGAGCGAATGTTCGGAAGCTGCGGTTCAAGCTATTTGCGAGGATTTGCAGAAGTTGGACGTTGTGTGCGGAAAGCCGCTAGTTTTGCGCGTTATAAAGTGAAAAGCTGCAGGTGATCGTATGAAGCCAGTATGTAACAGTGTTTCCGTGCGCGTGCCAGCAACTAGCGCAAATCTTGGTTCTGGGTTTGATACAGCCGGTATTGCGCTTGATTATGCGGATTCTTTAGTTTTTACTCTGGATGATAATCGTTCTAAAAATTCGCTTGATTCGCTCGATTATGCTGGAAACGTGCGCGTAATTATTCACGGCGAAGGCGAGGATATGCTTCCAAAAGATGAAACGCATCTAGTTGTAGCGACTTTTCGCAAAGCTTGCAAAATATTTGGTCTGCCAAACTTGCGATTTACGTTAGAAGCGCATAATCGGATTCCGCAAGCGCGCGGTATGGGCTCTTCTGCAGAAGCGATTGTTGCTGCTGTTGCTGCTGCTTGGGCTTTTGCGCACGAAGGTGAGCTTAATCGTGAAGCAATTTTCGAAATCGCGGCCGCAATTGAAGGTCATCCAGACAATGTTGCTCCTGCAGTTTTTGGCGGTTTGACGATGAGCTGGAAGCTTGATGCTGGGGAAGGTAAAGGTTCTGTGCGCGTGGCTGGAGATTGCGAAGCTCCGCTTTCTACCGGTTTTCATACTGTGCGATACAAAGTTTCGCAAGATATTTCTGTGTCGGTATTCGTTCCTGATTTCGAGCTTTCTACAGAGCTTGCTAGGCGCGCGCTTCCAGCAAAAGTGCCGTATGGTGACGCAATATTTAACGTGTCGCGAGCTGCAATGCTTCCGGTTGCTTTTGGTGAGTTAAATAGCGATTCTGAAAATAAATTAGGCACAGTAAAATCTGATATTTCGCGAAATGCGCTACTTTTTGCAGCAACTCAAGATGCTCTTCATCAAACGTATCGTGCAAATCTTATGAAAGATTCGTGGAAGCTGGTGGAGACGTTGCGCGAGCATGGTTTTGCGGCAGCGATTTCGGGAGCAGGATCGTGCGTTGCTGTATTTTATGCAGGAGATGCCGAGTATAACAAGAGTGCAGCTCAAAAAATCGACGCAATTGCCGAGCCGTGGCTTTCGCGTACGGGCTGGCGCGTTTTGCACGTGCCTGTTGATTCTACTGGCGTTGCAATAACTCGCGAATAAGTTGTGTGAAGTTGTAAAAGGGAAGGGTAAGGTATGACAGTTTCGTTGATTTTAGCCTCGCAGTCTCCTTCGCGTAGAGCGGTTTTGGCGGCGGCTGGCGTGATTCCGGTAATTCACGTAAGCGAAGTGGATGAGCCGGCGGCTTTGCGTGATGCCGCTAGTGAGCGAGGTACAAGCGTTGAGCAGTTGAGTGTTGAGCAGCGAGTTTCTATTTTGGCTCGCGCAAAAGCTCAAGCTGTGTACCATGCGTGGAAACGTGTGGCGGATACGGCTGCTTCGGCTAGTGGCGATTTAGTTGTGGGGTATCCGCTGGAAGCTGAAACTGAATCTTCTGAACTTGCAGAAACTGCGAAATCTGCTGGTAATGCTTTAGCAAGCGATTCGCAATCAGACGTAACGCATAACGTAGATACGGCGCAAACTCGCGATTTTTCAGGCGTTACTGTTCCTACAAAAACTTTCGATATTCACGATTTTGCATATACAAATAAATCTTCTCATGATTGTAGCGGTGTGCTGATTGTTGGCTGCGATTCCATGTTCTTACTCGATGGTGAGTGCTACGGAAAGCCGCATACTCCTGAAGTGGCATTTGAGAGAATCAAGCAGATGAGCGAAAAAACAGGACAATTGTGGACTGGCCACTGCTTAATCGACGCAAAAACCGGCAAAACTATTTGCAAAACAAGTCATGCAAGCGTAACTTTTGCGCAAATGAGTGACGCGGAAATTCGCGCGTATGTAGCAACTGGTGAACCTCTAGAAGTTGCAGGATCCTTTACACTAGAAGGTTTTGGCGGAGCTTTTATTGAAAGCATTAATGGAGATCCTCACGGTGTTCTTGGAATCAGCTTGCCGCTGCTGAGACAAATGGTTGCAGAGCTTGGATACGCTTGGCCGGATTTGTGGAATAAGGAAAGCTTGGAAGAAGTTGGCGAAAAGAATGATCCGACTTCCACGGAGGTACCTAAAGAAAATGTGCATCAGCCGGGAGATGGCTGGGTGCATTGCAATTGTGGTCGCAGACATTGGGGTCATAACGGTGCTGCTGGAGTTCTGCTTGCTAGGCGAGATGTCGAAACTGGTCGCGTGACGCACGTTGTGATGCAACATCGCGCGCTTTGGAGCGCTGAGGGTGGCACTTGGGGCATCCCTGGTGGCGCAATTTCCGATGGAGAAAGCGCGATTGAGGGCGCATTGCGTGAGTCTTTCGAGGAAGCAAATATTACTTCGGGAGATATTGAAGTTGTTGGAGCTTACCGCGAGGATCACGGAAACTGGTGTTATACAACGGTTTTTGCGTTTGAAAAGCCGGGGCATAGTGTGGATCCTTGCGCGCACGACGACGAGAGTATGGAAATTAAGTGGGTGCCAATTGACGACGTGCCTAAGCTGAAGCTGCTTACGGCAATGCGCACGGATTGGCCGTCTTTCCGTGCGCGCCTTGATGAGTTAGCGCTCCGACATGCTTGAGCGCAGCACAGCGCGCGCTAAAGCAACTCGGAGCGCCGAGCTTGCTTAGGGTTGAAAGCACGGTGTGCTTTCAACGCAAGCGAGGTCTGCCTTCGTCTCGATTGACGAAGGCAGGGCAGGTTTGTGTGGTTGGGTTTTAGAAACTGGGTTGTGTTTTGTGTGCGCTCCGACCTGCCTGAGCGCAGCATTGCGCGCGTAGGCGGCATAAACTGCGCACGAAATCATCCCAAAATTGCGGCAATTACGGCTATGCAAATTGGGCTAGTGACAGTAGAAAACAGTATGCCGTCGCGCGCAAAACTTAAGCCGACGTTGTAGCGCGCAGCATAATTGTAAACGTTTTGACCAGTTGGAAGAGCAGCTAACACAACGCACGCATACAAAGTCGCCCCGCGGAAACCCATCACAAAATAAGCTAGCAAAAACGCAATTGCAGGCATAATAAGATTTTTTAACACAGCAACCGTGGCAATAGCAGCTCGATTAGAATCTTTTTGCAAAGGCTTGCTGCCGTAAAGCGACATTCCAAAAGCCATTAAAATCATTGGAACTGCAGAATCGCCAATCATCTTAATTGGATCGTAAAGAAAATTAGGAACAGGGAAGTAGCCAACTTTTGCGGAAATTGCAGAAATAATAATTCCCCCAAGCGAACCAATTAAAAGTGGTTGTTTTAAAGGCTGCTGTGCAATGCGCTTGAGAGAACATTTTCCAGTAGTTGTAATGTCGAGAACAGTCAAACCAACAGGAGTAAATACAGCCTGTTGCATAACTAAAATCGGAGCAACAAGCGCAGGATTTCCCAAAATATAAGTCGCAACCGGCAAGCCAATATTGTTGGAATTTAAATAAAGAGAATTGAGAGCACCTATAGTGCAGTCAGCTGCAGGAAGATGGAAGCAAAAGCGATTAAGCAGAACGAACGCAACTCCAACAATCATCGCAGAAAAGAATGCAACAAAAATCGAAGAGTGAAAAATCTCAAAAATAGGCTCTTTAGAAAGTATTGCAAACATTAAGCAAGGGCTGGAAACGAAAAAACTTACGCGATTTAGGACCATTTGAGCCTGTGAACCGCCAACGCGCATGCGAGCAGTAACGTAGCCTGCAGCAATAACAATGCCAATTACGCAAAAGCCTTGCATTGCGCTGATTAAGCCCATTTCTTGCCTCCAAAATTCGTTAATCGCACGCAAATTGCATGCGTGCGAACCTATGCTGTAACTATAGGAGAGATACGCAACTTTTATGTGCGCTATGGATAAGTTTGAAATTATTGGAATTTTTAGTAACTGCTAATTGGCTTAAAAACAGCGATGCAAATTTTAATATTCAACGAGTCATATATTTGACTCGGCAATATGGCATACTAGAGAGCGGTGGCACTGCAAGCCGCCAGGCAATCGATGGCGTCGATCCCCTCGTGAGCGTTTTCCGAGGCTGGCGTCCGCTGTCGCGCAGCTAGACTTTGTAGAGAGCTTTGGGGTGGCTCGCGCACGTGCGTGCTCAACTTAAAGCCAGGGATGCGAGGCGATGCAGCGTCTCGTGAGGAGCATAGTGCCCAGAATAATAAGAGAGCGCTTCAATGAATCTGAAGCTGAAAATAGTAGAACTGTGTCTAAAACCGCTACTTCTGCGGAAATGTCCGGAATAATGCAATCTACAGATTTTGCGGAAAGTAATATGGCTGCCGGTGATACTTTGCAGCAAAGCTCTGGCGTTACGCGTCGCCGTCGCGGTCGACGAGTTACTCGTGGTGCCGGTGCGGCTGGAGAAGCAATGGAACTAAAAGTTGAGGATTCTAGTGCGAAGAATTCTGAGCCGCATGTTGTTAAATCGCGCCCAATAACTTCGCTCCTATTCCAGGAGCCAGTTCTTCCTAAGGTAGTGAACGATCGTAGTGAAGAAAGCAGCGGTTCGCGTAATGACTTGCGTGACAACTCGCGTGATGGCTTGAATGATGATTTGCGCGATGATTTACGTGATATTTCTCGCGGAAGGCGCGGTGGACGCAATAGCCGTGATTCTCGTGATAGTCGTGATAGTAGCGAACGCAAGTCTCGTTCTGAAAGACGCGAGAATTCAAGCGAAATAAAGCGTGATAGTGGCAGAGGGAATAGTCGTGAAACATCGCGTGAAACAAGTCATTCTATGTATTCTCAAGATTCTGAGTACGCTAAGAATTTTCAGGATTCGCAAGATGATCGCGACGAAAAAACTCGCAAAAGCCAGCGTTCTCGCCGTTCTCGCAGATTGAATGCTGTTGAGCGACGTGCTGCAGCTGAAGTTGAGCAAATTGAAGAGGATCTTGCATACGACAATATTGTTTATGCTCCCATTGATACGCGCATCGATGAAACTCTTGATGTTAGCGATATTTTATCTGCAGAAAATACTTCGAATAGGCGTTCTAATCGTCGCAATATGTCGAATAACATCTCTAATGATGATGACGCTCGAAATGAAAACGGTGCAGTAGACAGCAGAGGCGGTAGCAATAGCAGAGATAGCCGCAATAGCAGTGACGAAGGCGATAACAGAGGTACAAACGACGATTATAATGCGAATAATGGCAACGATGACGATGAAATAATGATTACGCGTCGCCGTCGTCGCCGTCGTAGCTCTCGCACTGATCGAAATGAAAGCCGCAACGGAAGTCGCGATTTAGACATTGATATTTCAAATGATCTTGACGATGACGTGAATTCTCGCACAAAACGCACAAGTCTAGATGAAGTCTCTCAAGAAGATCGCGATTTAATTCCAGATCCAGAAGAACTTCGTGAGCAAGATGAGGAAGAAACTCTTTATACGCGTCGCCGTCGTCGCCGCCGTTCTAAATCCTCTGATGACGCAAATTCTGCGTCTTCTCAGGAAGAGTCATCCGACTACACTAATGCGAACGAAGACGACTTGACTTCTCGCCGCTCGCGCAAGCAGCAGTATATAGACGAAATTACGGATATTGAAGGCTCTACGCGACTTGAAGCAAAGCGCCAACGCCGTAGAGATAATAGGCGTGAGCGTAGCCGTCAAAACCTTCTTATGGAGCAAGATTTCCTTGCTCGTCGCGAAAATGTTGAACGATTAATGGTTGTTCGTGAGCGCGATCGCCACACGCAAATTTCCGTTATTGAAGACAATATTCTTGTAGAACATTACGTTTCTGATATTCAAGAAGTTGCTACTGTTGGAAATATTTATCTTGGGCGCATTCAAAACGTACTTCCAAGCATGGAAGCTGCATTCGTAGATATTGGTCAGGCCAGGAATGGCGTGCTTTATGCAGGCGAAGTTAATTGGGATATGGCTCGTCTTGAAGGTCAACCTCGTAGAATTGAGCTTGCGTTTAAGTCTGGCGATCCTGTGCTTGTACAGGTTACTAAGGATCCAATTGGACATAAGGGTGCTCGATTGACTTCGCAAGTAACTCTTGCAGGGCGTTTCTTAGTGCTTGTGCCATCTGGCGGTATGACAGGTGTAAGCCGCAAGCTTTCAGATCGAGAGCGCTCGCGTTTGCGCGCTATTGTGTCGAAGATTGCACCAAAAGATATGGGCGTTATTATTCGTACTGCTGCTGACGGTGCAAGCGAGGAGTCGATTGAAAAAGATTTAGATTCGCTCGTTAAGCAGTGGGAGCGCATTGAAGCTAAGCGCGAAGAATACTTGCATGGAAAGCGTCCTAAGCTGTTACAGGGTGAGCCTGATGTGGCAATTCGTGTTGTGCGCGATATTTTCAACGATGACTTCCAAAAGCTTATTGTGGAAGGCGAGGGAGTGCGTCAGCGAATTGATGAATATCTTGAGATGATGGCTCCAGATTTGCGCAGCAAGGTTGAATATTGGGATCCTGCTGAGCATGAAGGCAAAGACGTTTTCGATAAGTGGCAGATTGATAGTCAGCTTCGTAAGGGCATGGAGCGTCAGGTTTATTTGCCAGCTGGCGGCTCTATTGTGATTGATCGTACGGAAGCAATGACTACGATCGATGTGAATACTGGACGATTTATTGGGCGTGGTAAGTCTTTGGAAGAAACGGTTACTCGTTGTAATTTGGAGGCTTCTGAAGAGATTGCGCGCCAGCTTCGTTTGCGCGATATTGGTGGCATGGTCATGATTGATTATGTGGATATGGTTATGCCAGCGAACCGCGATTTGGTTTTGCGTAGGCTTTTGGAATGCTTGGCTAGGGATCGCACGAAGCATCAGGTTGCTGAAGTTACGTCTCTTGGTCTTGTGCAAATGACGCGTAAACGCGTTGGCCAAGGCTTAGTTGAAGCGTTCTCTGAAGAGTGTCCAACGTGCAAGGGACGTGGATTTATTTTGCACGATGAGCCTACTGTTTCTTCGGAATATGCGGATCCTTACGCGCTTAAGGGCGGAGATCCTTTTGTTAAAACAAACAAGTATGGTCACGGAAGCGCAACGGAACAGCCTGCTCCTGTTAAGCAGCAGGGTTCTAGCGCGGAAGTGAGAGCTAAGTTAGCGCGTATAGCTGCCGCATCTGTAATTACTGACGCAGCTCATAAATCTGAAGAAGAAACGCAGTATAGCAATTTTTTGAATTCTGACAAAGAGTCTATATCTTCTAAGGCGGATGAAACTGGCGAAACTGCGGATGCTGGCGAAACTGCTGAAACTAGTGAAGTTGCGGAAACTAGTGAAGCTGATAAAACTTCTGAAGAATTAGTTGAAAATAATTTAGAGGATACTACGCAAGAGATTGCTGAGTATACTGCGGAGCAACCTACGCAAGAACCTGCGCAAGATACTACGCAAGAACCTATGCAAGATGCTACGCAGGAAACTACGCAAGAAACTACAGAAAATGATGATTGCGCCTCTGAATAGTGACTAAGTATATGCCTTGAGTACAATATTGAATATTGTCTGCATTGACTCATGAATCTAGCGACTTGACGTTAGTACATGGGTAGGTGTATTTTTGATAGTCGGTGTCTTGCCGCGCGCGTTTTGCTGTGCGCAAGGCAAAAGTAAGCTTTCAATTGAGCTAAGGAACGAATTATGTACGCGATTGTGAAGGCCGGTGGCCATCAAGAGAAGGTCGAGGTTGGCGACGCCATTCTCGTGAACCGTCTCGATGCAAAGAAGGGCGATACCGTGGAATTCCCGGTCGCGCTCGTTGTTGACGGTGCTAAGGTGACCTTAAGCGCCAAGGATCTTGCTAAGATCACGGTGAAGGCAGAAGTCTTGAATGACGAAGCCAAAGGTCCAAAGATTAGCATTATGAAGTATAAGAACAAGACTGGTGTGGCTCGTCGCAAGGGTCATCGTCAGAAGTTGACTCTCGTCAAGATCACGGCCATCGCCTGATTGACGGTGTTATAAACCTGAAAGGACAGTGAGATGGCACATAAGAAGGGTGCGTCTAGCTCGCGCAACGGTCGCGACTCACAAGCGCAATATCTTGGTGTTAAGAAGTTTGGCGGTGAAGCTGTAGTGGCTGGCAACATTATCGTTCGTCAGCGCGGCACTAAGTTCCACGCAGGTCAGAATGTTGCTTTGGGTAAGGATCACACGCTGTACGCTTTGGTGGACGGCAATGTGAAGTTCGGTATTCGTCGCGACCGCAAGGTTGTTGACGTTGTTACCGCCTGAATCTTAGCTAAGCCTAAGCGCTTCAACAATAAGTCGACGATAATAAGTCGGCGATAAAACGTTTAAGCCGCACCCAGTTCGGTGCGGCTTTTTTGTTCTTGCATGTTCCCGAGAATTTAGGTGTTTAGCTTCGAGTAAGGTAGCAGTATGAGTGATTTTGTAGACCGCGTAACAGTGCATGTAAAAGGCGGAGATGGCGGAAACGGATCTGCCGGAGTTCGTCGCGAAAAGTACAAACCATTAGCAGGCCCAAATGGCGGTAATGGCGGTGACGGTGGTTCCGTTATTTTTGTAGCTGATCGTAATGCAAACAGCTTACTTGACTACCGCTTCATGCCTCACCGCACTGCAGAAAACGGTACGATGGGCTTAGGTGACACTAAAGACGGTTCAAAAGGTGCAGACTTAGTGCTTCCAGTGCCTGTTGGAACTGTTGTTTTTACAGCACGCGGTGCCGCAGGCTCTCAAAAGCGACCTGGCGAAGTTTTGGCGGATTTGCAACATGTTGGAGACAAATTCGTTGTGGCGCAGGGGGGTGCCGGCGGTCTTGGTAACGCAGCACTCGCAAACAAAACTCGTCGTGCCCCAGGATTCGCGCTTTTAGGTGAGCCTGGCGAAGAACGCGACGTAATTTTGGAACTCAAGTCTATCGCAGACGTAGCTTTAGTTGGATTCCCTTCTGCAGGAAAATCAAGCTTAGTTGCCTCAATTAGTGCAGCTAAGCCGAAAATTGCTGATTACCCGTTTACTACTTTGGTGCCAAACCTAGGCGTTGTAAGCTTCGGCAACTATCGCTACACAATTGCAGACGTTCCAGGCTTAATTCCAGGAGCTTCCGAAGGAAAAGGCTTAGGTCTTGAGTTTTTGCGTCATATTGAGCGCACAGAGATTATTGCGCATGTAATTGATTGCGCAACGCTGGAGCCAAATCGCGATCCAATTAGCGATTACCACGCTCTTGAGCATGAGCTTGCGCAATACGCTGATAAACTTGAGCTTCCGTTGGGTGCGATTCCAATTCCAGAGCGTCCGCGCATTATTGTGCTAAATAAAGTCGATGTGCCTGAAGCTAAAGAATTGGCTGATTTTGTACGCGGTGAATTTGAGAAAATGGGATTGACTGTATTTGAGATTTCTACCGCGTCTCACGAAGGCTTGAAAGAGCTTGGTTTTGCGCTTGGACGATTGGTTGAAAAGATGCGCGAGAAGCTCGCTGCCGAGGAAGCAGCACGAGAAGAAGAGCGTGTTGTCATCCAGCCGCTTGAGCAGCAGACTTCAGCTTTGCGTCGTCGCCGCGATGATGGACGTGGAAATAGTGCAGACTTTGAAATTAAGCGCGAGGAAGACAGGAATGGTGATTTTTGGTTCACTGTTACTGGCACAAAACCTGAGCGCTGGGTTGTGCAAACGAATTTTGACAACGACGAAGCCGTTGGTTATTTGGCGGATCGCTTAGCAAAGCTTGGTGTTGAGGATGAATTGCGCAAGAAGGGCGCGCGTCCAGGAGACGAAATTCGTATTGGCACTGGGAATCATATGGTTTGTTTCGATTGGGATCCAAATATTGCTGCCGGTGCAGAAGGATTGGACGGCGCTAACTTGGGTGCGCGTGGTAAGGATTTGCGAATCGAAGCGAACGATCCTCGCGGAGCAAGGCGTACGAATGCTGAGCGTAGACGAGATTATCACAGCATGATGGATGCAAAGAGCGCAGTTCGAGACGCGATGATGGCTGAGCGAAAGTCGGGTCACTGGGCAGATCCTTCTGTGGATGACGATCGCCATGATGAAAATAGCTTGTTTGGTCGTGGAGAAGAGCAGAAAAACTAGAAAAATCAAGGTCAAGGGGAATCTTATGAATAATCCAGAAATTGAGCTTACCGAAGATGGGGTTCGGTGTTCAATTCGTGAGGCGCGCACAATCGTCGTAAAAGTTGGCTCAAGCTCACTTACGAGCGCGTCCGGTCAGCTGGATGTGCAAAAGTTGCGCGCTCTTGTGACTGCAATAAGTCACGCGCAAATGCAAGGCGCTCGCATTGTGCTTGTGTCTTCTGGCGCAATTGCAGCTGGATTTGGTTTGCTCGGCTTTAATGAGCGTCCTAAAGATGTGCCAACTCAGCAGGCAACGGCTTCAGTTGGTCAAGGATTGCTTATGGCTCAATACGAAGCAGCATTTTCGCAATTTGGTTTCAGAGTCGGGCAAATGCTTCTTACGGCGGACGTTACTATTTCGCCGTCGCGCTACCGAAATGCGCAACGCACAATGCTACGTTTGCTTGAGCTTGGCGTAATCCCAATAGTAAACGAAAATGATGCACTTTCTAGCAACGAAATTCGATTTGGTGACAACGACCGTCTTGCAGCTCTTGTAGCAAATATTGTGCGAGCGGAAGCTCTTGTGTTGCTTACGGATGTGGATTCTCTCTATACTGCGCCGCCTAGTGAACCGGGTGCTAAGCGTGTGAGTTTTGTGCCAGATGTGACGCGCGCGATTGAAGAAGTGAAAGTTGGCGCAAGTGTTTCGGGCGTAGGTACCGGTGGTATGGTGACGAAGATGGAAGCTGCGCATGTTGCTGCAGTTTCGGGAATTCCAACTGTGCTAACTTGCGCTGGAAATGCCGGTCCGGCACTGGCTGGAGATGCTGTTGGTACTGTGTTTGCGCCGGTGCATACGCGCGATTCTTCAAGGCGACTTTGGATTGGTTTTGCTTCGCATCCGCACGGAGTTTTGGTGGTTGATAATGGTGCTGCGAAGGCGGTTCGCGGAGGTCGCGCGAGCTTGCTTGCGGCTGGTATTGTTGGCGTGCGTGGCGAGTTTTCGGCGACGGATCCTGTGTGGATTGACGATGAGCAGGGTAACCATTTGGCTAAGGGTTTGGTTGCTTTTGACGCGGAGGAAATTCCGGAGATTATGGGGCGTACGAGCGATGAGCTTGAAGAATCACTCGGCCGTCAGTATGCGCATCCGGTTGTGCACCGCGACAATCTCGTGCTTGTGTAGTTAGATGCGGCTATATTTGCCGGAAAATCACACGACAAATGTTTCCAAAAACTACGAAAGCGACAAAAACTTTACAAGCGTGTGTAGAAAATGTCGGAATTTCACCAAAAACCGGCAGAAATTTTACAAGCGTGTGTAGAAAATGTCGGAATCTCACCAAAAACCGGCAGAAACTTTACATCCGTGTGTAGAAAATGTCGCTAGTATCTTAAGAAGCGCAGATAAATACGATTTTGGAACTAGAGCGTTTGTAGTCGCGCTTCGTTTATAAATTTCCGGCAGATTTGCCGTTTCGCGGCTTAAGGTTACACTGTAAATCATGGCAGAGAATATCGCAGAAACTTCATCCTCAGAAAATTGGCGCGTATTAAGCGAGCGTATTAACCGGGTCGCTCCGAGTGCAACTTTGGCAGTAGACGGCAAGGCAAAAGCTATGAAAGCTGACGGCATTGACGTTGTAAGCTTTGGCGCAGGCGAGCCAGATTTTCCTACTCCCTCTTACATTGTTGATGCTGCAACACAAGCTTGCAAAGACCCGCGCAACTATCGTTATACTGCTACGGCAGGTTTACCGGAGCTTAGGGAGGCGATTGCGAGCAAAGTGCAGCGAGATTCCGGCTACGAAGTTTCCCCAAAACAAGTCGTAGTTACAAACGGCGGAAAGCAAGCTGTGTATGAGGCTTGCCAAATTCTCTTAAATGATGGCGACGAAGTTATTATTCCAGCTCCATATTGGACGAGTTATCCGGAGGCTGTGAAGCTTGCAGGCGGCGTGCCTGTACCAGTTTTGGCAGGTGCAGATTGCGGTTTTGAGCCAGATATTGAGGCAATTGAGTCCGCTCGCACTTCACGCACGCGCGCAATTATCGTAACTTCGCCTTCGAATCCTACAGGCGCTATTTGGAGCGCGCAAACTATTCGCGCAATCGGTGAGTGGGCTGTAAAACACCATATTTGGGTTATTTCTGATGAGATTTACGAGCACCTGCATTACGACGGCATTTCGACTTCGTATATTGGCGTTGAGGTGCCGGAAATTCGCGAGCAGCTGCTGATTTTGAATGGTGTTGCGAAAACTTACGCCATGCCTGGCTGGCGTGTTGGTTGGATGGTGGCACCAGAAGATGTTGCTAAAGCTGCAATTAAGCTTCAAAGCCATATGACTTCTAATGTTTCTAATATTTCGCAGCGTGCAGCAATTGCTGCAGTCGGCGGTTCGCTAGACGTGGTTGCCACTATGCGTGGGGCTTTTGACGCTCGACGCAAAGCGATTGTGGAAGCGTTGAACAATATTGACGGCGTTACTTGCCCTCTTCCTCATGGCGCTTTTTACGCGTTTGCTAACGTTGAGGCGCTGCTTGAGCGTCCGCTCGGGGAGCATGGCGAAGTGCCGCATACTTCTTCTCGATTTGCTGAAATGTTGCTTGACGAAGCGCATGTTGCTGCGGTTCCAGGAGAGGCTTTTGGTGCTCCTGGATATTTGCGATTCTCTTGCGCTCTTGCTGACGACCAGCTTGCTGAGGGCATGCGTCGCATGAAGAAGTGGGTTGAAGCTTAAGCAAGTATTTATTGCAAAATAATAACTTGCTTACCATTGCAAAATGCGACACTCGCTTTTGTGTGATGATATAACGAAATCATGCCCATGAGATAGTATGTCTATCTGGCGGTTTGCTATTTCGTTCCTTTTGGGGTATGATGAGCAAGTTCACCTTAGGGATGTGGCGCAATTGGTAGCGCAACGGTCTCCAAAACCGTAGGTTGTGGGTTCGAGTCCCGCCGTCCCTGCCAGTTTTTTGTTCAAGTTTTTACACGAAGGATTCAAGCATGGCGCAGGCACGCAGTACTAAGAAAGCAGTAAAGCATAACTTGTTCGTGCGTATTGGCATGTTCGTTAAGCAAACTATTGACGAGACACGCAAGGTTATTGCACCTCATGGCAAAGAGTTGTTTGCTTGGTCGTCTGCAGTTTTCATATTTGTTGTATTTTTGATGGCTTTCGTCACCTGCATGGACTTCGGTTTGGGTAAGTCCGTAATGTGGCTGTTCGGCTGAGTTGAAATTGGCTGAGTTGAAATTTTGAAGGTGTATGCAAGATGACTGATGAATTCAATCTCGAAGAAGCAAGTGAAGCTGATGAGGCTTTTGCTTCTCATGATGCTGACGAAGCAAACGAATCAGCTGTGAATAATGAAGCTGTTGCTTCTAGCGAGTCTGTTGAAGCTGATGTGGATGAGGAATCTGCTGATGTTGAAGCTGATGTAGCTGATGGCGCTGCTGCTGACAGTGTTGTAGCTGACAGTGTTGCTGATGCTTCTAACGAAACTGGCGAAACTGGCGAAACTACTGATGCTGATGATGTGAACGAAGCCGACCCAACTGATGCCGGCGCAATCGCTGTAGCAGAATTTTCTAAGAAACTTCGCACTTTGGAAGGCAAGTGGTACGTTCTTCACACGTATTCTGGTTACGAAAAGCGCGTGAAAACTAACGTTGAATCCCGCGTGCAGAACTTTGGTTTGGAAGATAAGATTTTCCAGATTGAAGTTCCTATGGAAGAAGTCGAGAAGCATACAGAAAAGGGTAAGAAGGTTATTACCCGTGTGCGTGTGCCAGGATATGTGTTGATTCGCATGTGGCCGGATGAGAACGCTCGTCGCATTGTGCGCGAGACTGAGGGCGTGACTGGTTTTGTTGGTCCTTCTAGAGAGCCTGCACCATTGAGCCGCAAGGAAGTTGTGTCAATGATGGCTCCGATGATTGCTTCCGAAGCTTTGAAGAATGCTGGCGATAAGCCGGCTGCAGCGCGCAAGCGTAAGGTTGAGGTTGCTTACAAGGTTGGCGATCAGGTGACTGTGACTGACGGTCCATTCTCAACGATGGCAGCTGTGGTTTCGGACGTGGAGCCTACAACTCAGAAGCTTACAGTGTTGGTTTCCATCTTTGGGCGTGAAACTCCTGTGGAGCTTGGATTCAACCAAGTGGAGCCGATTGTTTGAGATGAAAGACTGATCCAAAAGCTTGAGTGAAAAGCTTTAAGTTTTTGTAACTTTTACAAACCGGGGTGTGTTAATTCGCGCCCCGGTTTTTATTATTTACTGCAACACGCCGTAAAATGGGGAAATAATCCTAAATTTTCTTGCAATTACAGTGCTTTTATCAATGTAAATAATAAAG
>NZ_LXJL01000049.1:0-19277 GCF_001641215.1 Gardnerella sp. 30-4
AACTAAATAACTAAATAACTAAATAACTAAATGCTCTGTGGAAGAGAAAATTCGCAAATTGCGATAACTACTCAACCACAGAGCATTTTAATATACAGGTTTTTGCCCACTATTTCGCGTTGACATACTGTAGTGCTCAAAGCGCAGCGAGCGAAGTGCACAACGGTGTAAAGTTTCTGCCGGATTTCGCCTAAAAAACGACCTTTATTTTACACGCCTGTAAAATTTAGGTCGGATTTAAGCTAAAATCCGACCTTTTCTTTACATTTGCAACTACTTAGACTCAGCAGTAGTATCCGTTAGCGTTAAGGCGAGCTTCAGGATTAAGCAACATCGCCTTTTCCGCTTCGTGACCGTCGTAGCGAGTACCATCCGGAAGGCGCGTGCCATCCTTCAGCAAGTGACGATTCTCAACAGGCTCGAACAAAGCAGATCGACCCATCATGCCTTCCTCAAATCGCCTCTGACCTGCAGCCAAACGCGCATTTGCCTTGGTACGCCAATTCTTAAGCGCATCAACACCTGCACTAGCAGCCACAGCAGCCTCAAAAGCACCAGGGTGAACTAATGCCACAAATCCGCTAACATGACCGAAACCGAGCGAAGTTGCGAGAGCAGCCTTCACTGCACAAGAACCTGCACCATCGCCAATACGCATCGGTTCACGCAACCAAACCATGTGGTCGTCACGCGCAAGCTTAGGATCCACGCAGTCAAGTGATGCGTTTCCAGGAATTACGCCACTTCTAAACAGTTGAGTCAAACCGTTGATTTGGAAGATGCACGCACCGCCCTTTGCATGTCCGGTCAGCGTCTTTTGGCTGATTACGAACAGTGGATTTCCGTCCGTACGTCCGATTGCGTGCGCAAGAGTATTGTGCAGCTCGGATTCGTTCGGATCGTTGGCATTCGTAGACGTATCGTGCTTAGAAACCACAGCAATATCGTCCGGAGTAACGCCGAGAGCTGCCAAATCACGCACGAGCTTAGACTTAGCTCCACCCATGCCCGCAGCCAAAGCACCCAAGCCCGGAGCAGGAATAGAAGTGTGAATGCCGTCAGCGTAGGAGTGAATGAAACCAACCACACCAGCAACAGGCAAGCCAAGCTTCAAAGCAATATCGCCACGCGTAACCAAAATCGTACCGCCGCCTTGAGCTTCAAGGAAGCCGCCGCGTCTGCGATCGTTTGCGCGAGAGAAGAATCGTGGATCGATGCCCTTCGCATACATTTCTTCGCTATTGGCAGTTGCGTTCATATTGCCGAAGCCAACTACGGATTCCACGCCGATATCGTCAATTGCGCCAGTTACTACGAAGTCAGCTTTGCCGAGAGCAATCTTGTCGACGCCTTCTTCGAGCGAAACAGCTGCAGTTGCGCATGCAGACACCGGCTGAACCATATTTCCGTAGCCGCCGATATAGGTTTGCATTACGTGAGCTGCAACAACGTTTGGAAGCGCCTCTTGCAGTACGTCCGTAGGAATTTCGTGGTTAAGGAAGCGATCCAAGTACAGTTTTCGCATTGAGCTCATGCCACCGAAACCGGTTCCTTGCGTGGAAGCAACCATTGACGGATGCACAGATTGCAAAATCTCCGAAGGTGTGAAACCAGCAGAAATATAAGCATCTACAGTTGTGACAATATTCCACAACGCAATCGTGTCAACACTTCCAACCATCGAAGCTGGAATTCCCCACTTCAGCGGATCGAAGCCCTTAGGGAATTGTCCACCGACGGTTCTGGTCATTGCAGCCCTACGCGGCACGCGAATCATAGAACCCGCCTTGCGCGTAACAGTCCATTCGCCAGATTCTGCATCACGAGCAATCTCAGTATGCGATTCGTCAAGTGCCACATATTCGCGCGCAATTGTTTCTGTTGGAACGCTGAAACTCACGTCGTGATCGAGGAAGATTTCTGCTTCTTCTTCGTTCGCTCCATCCTTGTAGTCGCCGCCCATACCGGTTTCGAATGGTCGAATACCGGAGCGCGCAACTACTTCATCGCGATATTTCTCTGCAATATCTTCTTCTGGAACAAGCGTGCCGTCCGCATCGTACCAGCCTGGCTTTGGCGAATCTTGCCAAGTAAGCAAGCCCATATTCCAAGCCAATTCCAGTACTGCTCCTGCAGAAAGCTCCACGGATCCATCTTCGCGAATTCCAAGTTCTGCTTCGAAACGAGTACGTCCGGAACCCCACGGTCCAAGCTCGCCGACTGAGACGATCACAATTTCGTCTTCTGGACGCGCTGTTACGTTCTTCCAATCAGCCAAGTTGACTCGCGGCTGAGTTGGCACGTAAGGGGTAGGAAGTGCTTTGTTGGTTGATTTAGCAGTTGATTCTGCAGCTTCTTCTGCAGCTTCTTCTACAGCTTCCGCCGCTTCTTCCGCAGCTTCAGCACGCTTCTGATCTTCCAGCGCTTCTGCACGAAGAGCATTCAAATCAAGAGGCTCCTTGCCTAATCCACCCGTAAAATCAACATCCAAAGGCGCAATTGCAGCCTGTTCGCGCGCTTCCTTCGTGCACAAATCGAGCAAACGATCTGCCATTTCTTGCGTTGAGTAGGTAGTTAAACCATGACGTTCAACTACAGCCACAAGCGGATCATTTCCACCCATTAAGCCGGTTCCACGCACCCATCCAATCTTAGGATGCGCAAAAGTCACGCGATCCGACCACACACTTTCTGCATGTGCACGGTTCACAATCGCGTCGAAAGCACTCTTGACTTCGCCATAAGCACCATCGCCGCCAAACATACCGCGGTTTGGAGAGCCAGGTAACACAACGTGCATACGATGTTGCACATCAGTATCTGCTCCAATCTGTGCAAATCCGGCGATTGCACGCTCCACTCCCCACAGCATTAATCGCGATTGCGATTCAAAAAGCGAACCAGAATCAGCCAAAGTGCCGTGAACTGGAGGCGCTGCAAACGGGAAGAACATGCTCGGCTCGTAAGCAGGCTTCAAAATAGTAGTAGTTGCGCCGCTAACTTTCTTCGAAACTGTGCCAACCCACTTTACAAGCGCGTCGACATCGCGATAACTAGACAAGTTTGCTGGAACAAGCCACAACTTTGCGCCCATTTGAGCGTTTTCGCGATACGCTTTCTTCGCCCAAGACTTAACGCTCGGCTTGAAACTGTGCGAAGTTGCGATAACCGTAGCTCCACCCTTAAGCAAGCCCGTTACTACGCGAGCAGCAATCGAATTAGGAGCAACGCCTGTAACCACTGCAACTTCTCCTGCAAAACGAGTCGCTTGAGCAGTATCAGCGTTGTTTTGCGCAAGTTTAGTGCGAGAATCGTGAGCAATATCATTAAATATTGTTGCAAGATTGTTTAATTCGCGAGATTTAGAAAGACTTGCAAACCACTCAGCTTCCGAAGCTACTGCTTCCCCTGCACCAAGGAAACTACCAAAATCATTTAAGATTTCAGAAACTTCATTTACCTGAATATCAACATTCTTTCCAGCATACTTGTAGTACAAGCGCGCAACGTCTTCACGAGCAGAGGCCCAGCGGTCGTCGAAAAGAATTGCCTTACGCTCATCAAATCGAGGAGCAACTTGCTTTGGCCAATCCGCACCAAGCTCAGCTTCAACAGCAGCTACAACAGCAGCATTTTCGTCACTTTCAGTTTCTGCTTTAGGAGCCTCAACACCAAGCTTTGCTAGCACAAACTTAGCAGTTGCAGCAAGTACGCCATCTGCGCCAACAACCTGCTGAGCGAAAGCGTCAAGAGCTGCAGAATCAACAACAGCACCGCCTGCGCCGCCAGCAGCACCAGGCTGAGAAACGCTAACGCCGTGAGCTTGAGCAACTTGCGCAATTGCTGCATCGATTAAAGCGTCAGCTGCAGCAGTATTCTTTGCAGGATCAGTTGAAAGTTGCGCAAGATTTTCACCGCGCACGCTAGCACCTTCACGCGTTTGCAAAACCAAAGCCGCAAGAACGTGCGCACGCCAGCCTTCACCAAGCTGCCAAACTTCCAAAATACGCTTGTCAATTTGCGCTGGTTTCACACCGGCTGCACCGAAAAGCGCACGCAAACGTTCGCGCACAATATCGGAAAGCACAGCACCAAAAGCTTTATAGCGAGGAGCAACCGAATCAACTAACTTTTTAAGCGCACTCATTGGAGCTTCTGCAGCACCATCCACGCTTGCCACGCCAAGCTCGGAACTAATATCCATAAGAAGCTGGTTTCTGCGCGAAGATACACCGTTTGTAAGCGTATCAGTTGTATCAGTGTCTCCGATTTGGTCAAGACGGATTTTTGCACTATACGCAATAAGCATTGAGATTGCGTCGGATGCTTTGAATGGCAAGTCTGCTACAGGTCCGCTTGCTGCTGCATTAGCTGCAGGAGCAGCAGAGACAACATTTGCTGCAGGAGATGCAGGAGCAGCAGTCGCATCAGCAGTGCTACTTGCTTCTTGACTATCTTCCTCAGTAAACACTTCAGGCACAAGCGAATCAGTGTCAGTCATATAAACGCGGCCTTCATCACGACCAACGTTGTAAACAGTCACTTTTTCGCCACTAAACTCCGGCAAAGCAAGAGTTTTAGCACCAAGATTTGCCAAAGTTGGCGCGTTTCCTAAACCAACTTCCACGTACTCTTCAACGCCAAGACCACCGCGAGCGCGATCGGCAAACATAAGAGCCTGCGTTTCAATCCAACGAACTGGAGAAGCGAACTGCCATGAAAGAAGCTCCGTAAGAAGCAATCTACCAAGCTTTTGCTCATCCTCTGCATAAGATTTCCACGTAGTTTCATCTTCCAAAGCTGCTTCAATGCGCTCAGATGGCACAACATCCAAAATCTTTTGCGCAAATTCTCGCGTAAGCTCAAACGGGCAAGCCACGAGGTTTGGAATGTAACGATCTACAAGCACAGAGTAATCAATATGCTTCGGCAGCAGCGAATCGAGCTTGTCGCGGAATTCCGGCACACCCTTTCGAAGAATTCGAGAGTGGAACGGCACGTCAATTCCTGGAACAAACATGAATGGAGGCTTGCCGCCATACTCCTTAGCGCGCTTAGAAGCGTCTGCCGCCAATGCCTTCAAGCCTTTAATAGTTCCAGCAATTGCGTACTGCTGACCTGCCAAGTTGTAGTTTACAATTTGCAAGAATTCGCCAGTAGCCTTGGAAATGCCATCAACGTAAGCGTTCACACCTTCGTCTGATACTCCAAACTGGTTTGGTCGAAGCGCACCCATGCGGTAGTTCGAGCGACCTTGCGCATCGCGCTCAATCAAGTGATGCATTGTAGATCCGCGGTGGAACACCAATTCAAGCACAGTTTCGAGTGGAATAATTTGCGCGAAGGAGCTCAAAGCATTGTATTCGCCAAGCGAATGTCCTGCAAAGTAAGCAGGCCAAATATCGCATCCTGCCTCACGCAAACGCGCGGTTTGCGCAAAGGCAACTGTTGCGAGCGCAACTTGCGTAAATTGCGTTAAATTAAGCAATCCTTCAGGATGGTGATAAGTTACGCCGTGAGCAGTAAGCTCCTTTGGATTATCGCGCACGACTGCGAGGATTGAGAATCCAAGCTTTTCGCGAGTAAGCTTGTCTGCTCGCTCCCAAGTATCGCGCACTGCAGGTGACTTTGCGCGCTCATCCAGCGACATTCCTTGCTTTTGGATACCCTGACCTGGGTATACGAATGCTGCACGTGGAGCGCGAGTAAGTGCGCTTGCTTTAGACACGATTTGCCCATCAACTCTGCATGTAACTTCCAAAGCAAGTCCGCCGCGACGAACTTTTCCAACGCGTTCAACTGTGATTTCTACTTCGTCATCAAGCTGAACCATGCCGTACATGTTGTAGGACCAACCAATGAGCTCGTAGCGAGCACCTTTTTCATCAACCGCTTGAGCCACATGCTGAGCTGTTGCAGAAAGCCACATACCGTGTACCAAAGGAGCAGAAAGCCCGGAAATTGCAGCACCTCGTTTAGAAGTGTGAATTGGGTTGAAATCTCCAGAAGTACGCGCGAAAGCGGTCATATCGTGAGGAGCGCGAACGACTACTCTGCGCAAAGCTCTGCGAGGAGTGTCTTCAATTTCATATCCGTGCAATCCTGCAGCTTCGCCATATTGCGCAGCTGGAGCAGGAAGCGCGTTGCTGAAGCTTCGTCCACGAATAGCAAAACGCTCAGTTTCATGAGCCAAACGAGTTCCATCTGCAGCAGTATGCACTACGTGAATAGTTACCACGCGTCCGGAAGCAGATTCTGCATACGGCTCAGCCCAGCCGAGCAAATTAATTCGCTTGTCGACATACTTTTTAAAGTCTTCAGCATCGACGTCAAGCTCTACTAAATGATCTAAGTGAACAGCGTTAAGCAGACCCTCAATAATCGGGTATCCATCAACCATTACGGAACCCAAAGCCGAGTAAATAGTCGGCCAAGCAGGACCTACTAACGCGTCTGGCACAATGCGAGAAGCAAGCAATCCATCTGGAAGTCTTCCAGCAGTAGCAGACTCGTGATCAATTCCAAGATTTCTTGAGAAAGTATAGGAAGAATGAACCAATCCAAACGGGAAATCTCTATAACCTTCTGCGAGCAAATCTTCCGGCAATTTTGCCAAACTGCCATCTTCTTTTACTGTTTCAACCTTAGGCATAGCGTCAAGCACATCGCCAGTAATCGCTGTATTTCCAATACCTGCGGTTGCTGCAAGCATTTCGTACACGTGCTTTGGCAAGCGCTCGCGGTCAACTACTGGTATGCTTCCAGCTTGACTTGCGTCAACAGTTAGCGGAATTACAATATCTCGTACTGCATGCTTGCGTTTTGGTGAGTTTGCAGCGTTTTTTGTGGAGTGTTTTGCTTCCTGATTTTCTTGATTATCCCAGAATGTATCTAGCTTAATATCTAAATCAAGCGAAATTACGTCATTATTACTAGAAGTTACTGTAATTACGTAATTTTCGTCTCCTAAAGACGTTCCGTAAGCAGGGTTTGCAGTTACATGACCAACCCAAGAAATATTCGGGCATGCGCGCACGTAAGCTTCAACGTTTTTAGCATCAGCAATCTGACTAAAAGCAGATTTTGAAGACTTGCTCGCCGCATTTTCCTTATTTTCTGCTTCTACTCCAGTTTCAGCTCCAGATTCTGCACGATTGAGCACAGCTGCTTCAAAACGTCCCAGAATATCGGCAATCGGCTCATCCATAGTCGTAATTCCAGCCACGGAAATCGGTCCTGGAATTACGCGCACAGCATCTGCCGAGTAACGCGAATCTTCCGACTGCCAAAGCTGATCTTGACCCCACCAACGCAACAAATCGTTGTCAATAACTGGCACGAATGGCATTGGCTTAGGGTATTCGCGCACCAAAGTTGGGAACCAAGCGGCATCCATTGGCACAACGTTCATCTCGCGAGCTTGAGGCAACGCATCAATCAGCGTATATAAAGCAGCTTGAGGGTGCTTAGAAACTTCTTCAATAGAAGGCAGAATAGAAGTAAATTCGCCTGAATCTTGATTAATTAAACGCGCTTCAATACGCTGTAACAAATGCATGTAGCGATCTGCGTAAGTCGGATCCACCCAAGGGTATGCCAAATCTAGGAAACGTTGAGCAAATTGCAAGTAAGTCATGCTTTCTACGTCACCAAAATATGGCTTTGCAGTAGAGTTAAGCGCTTCGATTACTTCATCGCGACGTGATTCAAGCTCTTCAGGATGTTTCATCATATGAACGAGCAATCTACCGCAGCGAGCAGAAGCGTTTTCTAACTCGTAAATATCTGCGTGCAAATGGCTTAAACCACTCGTCACACCGCCAATCACTTTGCCAGAAGGCACCCAACGCTCACCCATTGGCGCGAACGGATCCTCATCAAAACCTTCAATGCTAGAAGATTTTGGCATCGCAATACCCGGAGTTTCCACAAGCATACGCTTTACTTCAGGGCTTGTATGCGCTTCTTTTGCTGTCATTGCAGCTGTGCCAATCATTACAGCATCAACTGGCATATTTGGCAAACCGTATTCATTCGCCCATTCACCAGAAATGTAGTCTGCAGCACGCTCAGGAGTGCCAATACCACCACCTGCAACAAGCACCAAATTTTCGCACTCACGCACTTGCGCGTAAGTTGTCATAAGCAAATCATCAAGAGATTCCCACGAATGGTGACCGCCTGCAGCACCGCCCTCAACCTGCACAATAATCGTTGCTGGAGCAACAGCTTTAGCAATTCGCACAACTTGACGAATTTGATCAACTGTTCCAGGCTTAAATGTTACGTAAGGGAATCCATCAGCTTGCAAGGATGCTACTAATTCCTTGGCTTCGTCAAGTTCTGGAATGCCTGCAGAAATAACTACACCATCAATAGGAGCTCCCGACTGCCTCTTTTTTGGCACGATTCGCTTCGAACCAAATTGCAAATTCCACAGGTAGCGATCCATAAACATGGCGTTAAATTCAATAGTTGCGCCTTCACGAAGCTGATTTTCAAGCGACTTCATATGACGATCAAAAACTTCTGCAGTTACTTGACCGCCGCCAGCAAGCTCAGCCCAGTAGCCTGCATTTGCTGCTGCAGCAACGATTTCCGGCTCTACTGTCGTTGGTGTCATTCCTGCAAGAAGCACAGGAGCTTTGCCTGTAAGCTTGCTAAATTTAGTAAGTACTTTACGTCCTGCAGGCGTGTTGATTACTCGAGGAGCAAAATCAGCCCAGCAGCCCGTACGCTCTGGCTCAGAAGCAGAGTCAGCTGTTGAAAGCTCTGCACGCGAGCGCAATGTAGCAGCCTCTACTATTCCAGCGCCGGTTCCTTGCACAAGCACTCCAGTAAGCTTTCCGAGCACTTCGCTAGGACCCATGTCTAAAATCCAAAGCGAGCGCGCGTCGTTTTGCTCCAAAACTTCGCCAATCTGCGTAGCCCAATCAACAGGAGTTACAAGCACTGCATCAGCCAATTCGCGAGCAACTGTAGTGTTCAAACCAGCCTCATCCGCCCACTCTACTACCTGCTCAACTGCAGATTGAAGCATTGGCGAATGGAATGGCACTGTAACATCCAAATATTCAGCGACTGGCGCAAATACAGCTCCACCGCGAACTTTCATTTCGCGCAATTTTTTCGAACGCTTTGTTTCTTTTTGCGCTTCGTTTGCAACAGCTTCCATATCTTCCGGGTATCCTGCAATAACCACGTGATTGTAAGCGTTTTTAACAGCAATTGACACTTCACCGCGCGTGCGCTCTACGCGGGAAATCAACGCTTCTGCCTGCTTTTTAGTAACTCCTTTAAGTGACAGCATTGGCGTATGCTCGCCGTCACCAGTAATTTCAAGCATTCGAGATTCACGATCTCCTGCAGCTCCAATTAAGTAGGCAATTGCGAGTAACTCTTCGATTTGAGCACGAGCCTTCTGCCAAGACTTTGCTTTTATGCGAGCTTTTACCATTTCTGCTGCGATTACGCCTTGAGAATGACCCAAAACTGCGCACGGCTTGTTTACTTCAAAGTTGTATCCAAGATTTGTTAAGTCGCGCACTGCACCGAACTGTGCAAGCGTAATTCCAGGCACACTAAGAAGCGCGTTTGCAGCGTTAATATGCTTATTTTCTAGCGCGTCAAACACGTTTATGTCGCCGCCTGCATTTGCTAAAAGCTCAGAATAAATTGGCGATAGCAAAGCTTTTGCGCCTGCTTCATACTCGTGAAGTTCTGCGTTTAATTCTTCGTCTGAACTAAGCTCGCGCAAAGCTTCAACCCACGGAGTTGACTGACCTGCAAACACGAGTGCGTGCGGATTATTAGCGAGTTGGTCGAAAAAGTATGTTGTCATGATGTTTCCTTCTCGTCGATTTGGATAAGTTTTATAAATTCTGTAAGTTTTGTAAGGTTTATAAATTCTGTAGTTCTATAGTTTTTAGTTATAAGTTTGATAATCCCTATTGTTTTTATAAATATGCTTACATTGGCTGATTTCCGTGATGCTTTCCAGTTCTGGAAACCCGCTTTTTACTGCGCAAAAGCTTCAATGAGCCAGCAATCATATCGCGAGTCTGCTCCGGGTCAATCATTGCGTCAATCTGCCCAGTTTCCAACGAAAGATTTGCGTTAACAGTAGTCGCCTCATACTCGTCAACCAGCTGCTTTCTAAGAGCTGCAACGTCTTGTCCACGCTCTTTAGCTTTTTGCAAATCTTTACGATGAATAATATTCACAGCACCTTGCGCACCCAAAACCGCAATCTGGCTGGTTGGCCACGCGTAATTTACGTCCGCACCCATCGACTTGGAACCCATAACGATATAAGCTCCACCGAAAGCTTTACGCAAAATCACCGTAACCAGCGGAACCTGCGCGTTCGCGTACGCATAAATCACTTTCGCGCCTCGGCGAATAATTCCTGCGTGCTCTTGATCTGAACCAGGCTTATAACCAGGAGTATCTACTAGAGTCACCACAGGCAAATTAAACGCATCACACAATCGCACAAATCGCGCGACTTTTTCGGAAGAATTTACATCCAAAATACCAGCGTTCACCTTCGGCTGATTTGCTACGATTCCAACAGGATGACCCTCAATGCAAGCAAAACCAACCACTGCAGAAGCAGCATACAATTCCTGCACTTGCACGAACTCACCATAATCAACAATTCTGCGAATCACGTCGAGCACATCGTAAGGCTGACGGTCGTTATCTGGCACAATATTCGCCAACTCGCGCGCAGTTTCGCGATCGGCACGAGTAGCAGAATATGCAAAAGTTGGAGGCTCTACCTCGCAGCTAGATGGCAAATAAGCCAAAACTGTGCGCGCGTAGTCAATTGCGTCAGCTTCATCCTCTCCCAAATAGTGAGCGACACCGGAAGTTGCGTTATGTACAAGACCGCCGCCTAAATCGTCCATGCTAATAGCCTCGCCGGTTGCAGCTTTAACAACATCCGGACCGGTTACAAACATGTTTGAGTGCTCGCGAGTCATAATAATCAAATCTGTTAACGCAGGACAATAAACTGCACCACCAGCGCAAGGACCCAGAATAATTGAGATTTGCGGAATTAAGCCGCTCGCTTCGCAAGTTTTTTTGAAGATACGCCCGTATTGCATAAGCGCGCTCACACCTTCTTGAATGCGAGCGCCGCCGGAATCAATTACGGCAACAACTGGCACGCGAAGTTCAACAGCCATATCTAAAAGATGGCAGATTTTCTCGCCTTCAGCTTTGCCTAAAGTTCCGCCACGCACGGAAAAGTCTTGTGCATAAACTGCAACTTTTCTGCCATAGACTTCGCCAAATCCGGTGATTACAGCGCACCCTGCAACGTCGTTATTAATGTCACCACCGTTAAAACGTCCGATTTCCACGAACGATCCGGTGTCAAAAAGCAAGTCAAGACGCTCTCTTGCAGTTGACTTTCCTTTTGCGTGCTGACGTTCTAAAGCTTTTTGTTCTGCGTCACGAGCAAGTTGTGCTGCGTGCTGAACTGCAGCTTTTCCGCGACGAGGCTGCAAGTTTGTATCGTCAGCAGAGCTATTAACAGAAGAGTTATTAACTGTTTTCGCTGAAGTTTCAGAGATTTCAGACTTTTCTTTTACTAAAGCGCTCATTTCTGCTCTCCTTCCGGCTTTTCATCGCTTTTTTCGGAAGATTTTTCTGCGCCTTTATCTGCGCTTTTGTCTCCAGCAAGATCAATCGTCACAAGCTTTGCGCCCGATTCCACGCCGTCACCAGGCCCCACAAAAATTCCAGTAACAGTACCAGCAGCCGGCGCGTAAACGTAATTTTCCATCTTCATAGACTCAAGCACCACAAGCAAATCACCCTTAGCAACCTGCTGTCCTTCAGCCACATTCACGCGCGTAATAACAGCTTGCATAGGCGCTGCGATTACGCCAGGAATCTGCTTTTGTTCTTCAGATTTGTGAGTACTTCCGCGAAGCGAACGTCCGCGCAAAGGCTGCGAAGCTCTAGAAACGCTACGAACTCGCGCCGAGCCAGTCAAATTATCAACAATATCTTGCGGAATCGTAAGCTTTACGCGCTTATTATCAACCTCAATAATGAAGGATTCCATTGCAGGCTGCTTATTTTCGGATTCATCCGCAGACTTTCCAGAAACAAGCGAAGCCGGCTGACCGCCCAAGGAAGCTGCAGGAACTCGGTTCAAATACTTGCGTTCCATCCACTTAGTAGACACGTCAAAACTGTGATTTTCCGCAGTAAACTCAGGGTCGTTAAAAATCTGCTCAAAAAGTTTTGCTGGAGTTGGCACGCCCTCAATACAAAGTTCCTTCAAAGCGCGACGCACGCGAGCGACAGCAGTTTCGCGACTTTGCGCAGTAATAATAAGCTTGCCCATCATCGAATCGAATTTTGGCGAAATATTATCGCCAACTTCAACACCAAAATCGACGCGAATACCAGGACCGGAAGGCCACTTTATTTTCGTCAAAGTGCCGGAACTTGGAGTCAAATTCGTAGCAGGATCTTCCGAAGTAATGCGAAGCTCGAAGCTGTGTCCGCGAGGTTCTGGATCCTTAATCAACTCGCCGCCGTCAGCAATATTGAGCTGTTCTCGCACTAAATCAAGTCCACTAACTTCCTCACTAACCGTGTGCTCAACTTGCAATCGCGGATTAACTTCCAAGAAGTAGACTTTATGCTGAGAAGTCACCATATATTCGCACGTGCCAAGACCAACGTAGTCAACAGCTTCAAATAGGTTACGAGAATATCGGTAAAGCTGATCTTTTTCATCGTCAGTCAAGAACGGTGCAGGAGCTTCCTCAACCAGCTTTTGGTTTCGGCGCTGCACCGAGCAATCGCGCGTGGAATATACGGTGAAATTTCCGTGAGCGTCGCGGCCGCACTGCGTTTCAACGTGGCGAGCCTTGTCGATAAAACGCTCAATAAAATATTCATCTAAGTCGCCGCCCTGAAGAGCGTCGTGATTCATGTAAAAGCCTCGCAACTCGTCATCGTTACGAACGACTGTAATGCCGCGTCCGCCACCGCCATCCGTGCGCTTCATCATCACAGGATATCCGTGCGTTTGCGCAAAAGTTAAAAGTTCTCGAATATCTTTTACCGGCTCCGAAATGCCTGGAACTGGCGGCACTTTCGCGCGAACTGCCACGCGACGAGCCGTAATCTTATCGCCCAAGTCAATAAGCGCTTCTGGGCGAGGACCAATCCAAATAACCCCAGCATCGTTAACTTTTTTCGCAAAAGACGCAACTTCCGAAAGGAATCCGTAACCCGGGTGCACGGCATCCGTGCCGCTTCTTTTAATAATGTCAAGAATCGCGTCTTCGTTTAAATAAGTATCGCGATACGTGTCTCCGGAAAGTGCGTATGCTTCGTCTGCCATTTCTACAAACTGCGCATTGCGATCAGTAGGTGCGTAAATAGCAACGGTAGAAATGCCCATTTCGTGAGCCGTGCGAATAACTCGCAAGGCAATTTCACCGCGGTTTGCGATGAGAATTTTTTTGATATTCGTAACCATACGTTACAAGATATTAGAAAAGTTGCGTTTACGGATGAGTCGACATACACAAAAGCTAGAGCAAAATTTTGTACACTTCTCCAATGCACATGATTTTTTAGGCACGTAATGTGATTAGCGAAACGGAAAACAACCGGCAAAACCGTTTAATTGACAACCTATTAGCCGCAAACGGCAAACCGGAAATAACCAAAAGAAGGTTTTCATGACCAACATAGATCAAAATAATGCAGCAGCAGCATCAGCAAATTCAAACGTTGCAAATAAGTTGAAAGTAGCTGCAGCATGGCTTGCAAAGCCAGCGCTTCTCACTGTGCTTTTGGCTCTTTCTACCATGGCAGGCGCAATTTATCTTCCTATTACTCCTGTGCCTATTACGTTGCAAACTCTTGTTTTGTGCATTATTGGTTTAACTTTGAGCTGGCGCGAAGGCGTAGCTTCTGTAGTTATGTACCTTGCTGTTGGCGCAGCAGGTTTGCCTGTATTTGCTGGCTTTAAGGGCGGCTGGGCTGTTTTTGTTGGCCCTACTGCAGGATTCTTAGCCGGTTTCATATTTGGCGTTGCTGCAACTGCAGCTTTGAAGCGCGTATTTGACGTAGCTCTTGACGCAATGATGCCAGAAAACTCCTTCAAGAAGACTTTCGCACGCTTCTGCACTTACTCTGTAGCTTCTATAATCGGCACGATCGTGATTTACGCATTCGGCATTTTCGGTCAAAGCTACCTAACTGGCATGCCACTTTCAACTGCCGCCGCAACCTTGATTATCTTCATGATTGGCGATTTGATTAAGGCTTTTGTTGCGAGCGCGGCTTGCTCCGGCTTGTACAACGCACTTAACAAAAAGCGCGCGTAGCGGAAACGTTATATTGCAGAAAAACGGCATTTCCTTTACACGACTGTAAAGGGAATGCCGTTTTGTATAAGATTGCCGCGCACTTGCTCTTTGACTGAGATAACTAGCAAACAGCTGACGCTTGCGCTTTAAGCGCTCGCTGTTGAGCTTGCACGGAAAGTCCACTGGACTTTCCGTCTGAGCAAGCTCGGCGCTCCGAATTGCTTTCGCGCGCTAAATCGCAGCGCTCAAGCAGGTCGTCAGCGCACACTAGTCACAACCTAGTTTCTAAAGCACAACTACACTAACCTGCCCTGCCTGCGTCTTTATTGACGCAGGCAGACCTCGCTTGCGTTGAAAGCACACCGTGCTTTCAACCCTGAGCAAGCTCGGCGCTCCGAATTGCTTTCGCGCGCTAAATCGCAGCGCTCAAGCAGGTCGTCGCGCTTCATACGCAACTGCGTGCACATCGCCGCTTTTTACCACAATTTCCTCGCCAGATTCCTCACGAATCGTAAGCGACGCATCTTCTCCAAGCCGCACAGCAGTTCCTGTCACTACGCTTCCGTCAACTGGATGCACGTTAACTTCGCGTCCAAGAGTCCAACACACACCATTTACCTCTTTAAGCAAATCGGCAGTGTTACTTGGATAATCACGCATAAAATCGCACAATCTCGTCCTCAATCCAGTAACTATTTTCGCAGCAATCGCATCACGCAATTCTTTAGATTCCGGCAAATCAGTCATATGCATTTGCAACGAAGTTGCCATCTTAATTGGCAGCACTTCTTGCGGCACGCACAAATTCAATCCGATTCCAAAAATTACTCCAACAACATTGTCTTTGCTTGGATCGGCTACAATTTCTGTTAAGATTCCGCCTTCTTTACAATCGTGCAAAAACACGTCGTTAGGCCATTTAAGTTTTATCGCGCAAGCATCACCGTGTATCGGCGAACTTCCGCACTCTTTAAACGTTTCTAGAAGTGCGTCACGCGCTGCAAGCCCTGCAATAATAGGCAGCCAGCCATTGTGACTTGCGTCCATAACAATTGACTTCGGCAGCAAAGTTACGAATGAAACTAAAAAGCTTTCTCCCGGTCGGCTTACCCACGCGCGCCCTAATCGTCCTCTTCCTGCTGTTTGCTCGTCTGCCACAATCGCAACTATTGCTGGCTTTCCGTCATCTCGCGCGATTATTTCGCCTTTTTGTATCATTTCTCGCGCAATATTTTGCGTAGAATCTGTAATTGCGAAATATTTTACCAAATCTGCTACTTCTGATGTCTGCGGCATCAATGCCACACTTTGCGAAGAAAAAATAGTCATATGTATAATTTACATCAGATTATATTTTTGCGCGCGTAATTGCATGTTTTGCGCGCAATAGCAACCAAAATAGCTAGGCATCAATTAAGCAGGTGTTAACACATGGAGCGCATACGTCGCAAAAAGCAGTACAAGAAGCCGCGCACATTGCGTGCTGTTGTAGCACGTTTTTTAGATTACACTCTTGCTGCTTTGTTATGCTTTATACTTGCTTTTTGCACTAGCCTGGGGCCAATTTTCCGCAGTCAAGATATTAAAGTTCATTTAGGATCAATCGCTGATTTTTCGTTGGTTAATGCTTTTATTTTCGTTGCTGCCTTCATAATATACGCATTAATACTGACTGTGCTTATTTACTACGGTAAAAATAAAAAGTTTTTGCCTAAATATCAACGTTTTATGAAATTAATAAAGTCAATTGCGTTAAGAAAAAATAGTGAAAATAAAAAACAGTCAAAATTACAAAAATTTACTACTAAACACGCTATTTTCCGCAATATTTCGCATTTTCTTTTAAAATCTGCAAAACTATTTTTTAATTGCGCTAAATGGTTCATTAACCACTCCACTCGCAACAGAAGAAACCTACTTCTTACTTTTTTCGTGGGCTGGATTTGGGTTCCAGCTACGTTACTTGCCGCATACGGTGCAGATATATGCTCGCAAATTCGTGAGTACAGTTGGACTTGGAATAAAATTACAGGCTTAGACCAGCCTTATATCGGCTTCTTTAGCTTTGTCCCAATGGATATTTACCCAACTGCGCACTACTTGTGGCCAACTCACCCAACTTATTTAACAGATCAGCACAACATTGTTCTAACTGTTATTTATGGCGCAACAACAGCAGTCTCCAGATACTTTACCGACTCAAACGACGCTGGAATTGCACTTCTTGCCTTTGCACAATTTGCATTTGCAGCATGGTGCGTTTCTGCAACAGCACACCGCTTCTTAAACAAACCTTGGCTTAACGCAGAATCTAGCTCAACAAATTGCAGCACAACAACTTTTGCAAGATTCGTTATTCTGCTTATGTTTTTACTTAACCCGCTTGTGTTGTGCTCAACTATTGCGCTTACAAAATCTCCGCTTTTTGCGTTCGCTTTTGTTTGGTGGTTTGGCATAAATTACGAGTTAACTAATTGCTATCATGCGAAGGACACTAAAAATACACCTAGCACAAAGCCGAGTGCGCAAAAGCCTAGACTTCACACTGTTTTGGAATTAATTATTTCAGTGTGTGTAATGCTTATTGCTGCAAAATACGCCTGGTATATTCTGGTTGTTCAATTCGTGCTTTTAATTATTTTTGAGCGCAAACGCTGGCGTTTGTGGGTTTGCGGAATTTTGCTTCCAATCGTTGTAATTCACGGCTCGTTAATTATGCTTATTTCGAGCGGTGCTATTATTAGCGGCGATCCTATTGAGAGTCGCGGCATTCAGTTACAACAAATTGCACGTATAGCTAAGCTCGATCCGCATAGCATACCGCGTAGTGCAAAGCGCATTATTGCACCAATTTTTAATCTGGATCAAACTGCAGAAGCATACAAACCTTATGACGCAGACCCTGTGAAATCTTCCGGATTGCAATCTAAAAAAGTGAGTTATCGTTGGCGATACGTTACTAAAGACAATATTCGTAAATTAGATTTCGCTTGGTGGCAAATGATTACGCATAGTCCATTTGTGGCAACTGACGCTTTTCTTGCAAAGACTTACGGATACTTTGATATTTTTGACCGCCCGTATGTTGGGCCAGAATACTACATAGACACTGACAGCATACACAAATCTGATTGGATTAAATATTGGAATCCTAAGTGGCGAACTAAATTTGCAGAAGACATTAGCACGTTTAGTGATATTCCTGTTTTAAGTTGGCCAATTCACGGAAATACTTTCGTTATTTTTACACTACTTATTGGAGTTGCAGAAATTATTCTTCGCCGTTGGCGCACATTGTTATGGCATATTCCACTTGCCTTGCTGGTTGGAGTTATGATTCTTGCTCCAGCTAATAATTTTGAGCGACACATGCTACCGTTAGCTTTTGTTTTCTGCTTTGTAGCACTTACTTTTTGGCGAGATACTTTTACTCAATCGCGCTATAATAGTAGAGAATGTTAGAATCAAAGGCATAAGATGGACGAGAAGAATACACCTCAGTTTGCGCAAGATAGCAGCGCTGCTTCTTCTATTATGTCCGAAGAAAATTATGAAGATAAACTTGCAGGAAACAGCTTACTTAGTAGCGATTTTCTTTCGATACTAGCAAGCGTACAAGCAGCAGAAAAGCACGCGGAGGATTCTAATATTGCCAATTCTCTTGAAAATCAACAGTTAAACAAAACGCAAGTAAACGCTGTATCAAATGATCAAGAGAGCTCTTCTAAAGCAGAGCAAGAAAACGAAGAAAAGCACAAGCACCACTTATGGCATCGTCTTTCATCAAATCAAAGTCGTTCGAGTCATTCAAGTCAATCTTCTGAAAATACTAAAGGTAATAATTCACCGAGTTTTACTCCACTACCCAGCGCGCAAAAATCAACTAGCTCGGAACCGCTTAGAATTTTCGACAATCGTGATGGCCAAGTTTTTGACGCGGCGATGCGCTTGCAATTACACTCGATTATTGCCACGTGCTTAATGAATGGTATTGCAGATGCTCGTATTGACGCTTTCATGCATTTACTTCAATGGTCAGATTCGCCAAAAGTTATTGTTATTGCAGGAACTTTCGGCACTGCAATTAAGCCAGATGACGGACCAAATCGCAAGCCAGCACCAGATATTCCACCTGATAACACTGACACTTTGCGCCGAAATATTTGGCCACAGCTTGGTAGTTGCAATGCGTATGATGCAATAGTTGAGCGCACACAAAGTAGTGCTTTGCAGCGCATTACGGGAGCTTGGCAAAAAACGCAAGCACTGATATCAGCATCTACGAAAAATTCTTCTACTTTTGCAGCACCTTCTCATATTATTCTGCTTGCTGTACGCGAAAATCCTAGCGATCAAGCTTTAGAGAAGCTGTGCAAAGTTTTTGAGAATTCTCATAAGACGATTTGTGTTAGTAGCATGGTTGAAGGCGTTGAGCAGATTTCTTCCGCTCTTACTGCTACTCTTGCCGCGATTGCTGTTGCTCCAGCAGTAAAGCATTTGCCGCAAATCATTCACACGGATGATTTGCTTCCAGAGCGAGCGCTCATTGGCGATGCCACAGCTTTTGATACTCTTTACAACAAGGTGTATCAAAGTTTGGCTCCTTACAGTCATGACGATCCAACTCTGGAAACTATTGACATGTTCTTGCGCTTTGGTGGAGCTCTTGACCAAACAGCACACGAACTTAATGTGCATCCGAATACTGTTCGTTACCGTTTACGTAAAGTTGCGCAAACTACAGGATGGGATGCTACGGATCCGCGCGCCGCTTATGTGCTGCAAACAGCTATAACAATTGGTAGAATTCGCGATTCACATTAAGTCTAACTTTACAAACAAAAAACGTGCGACGCAAAACCAAAGGTTTTACATCACACGCTAAATGCAAGAATAAAGCAAGCACAAACAATAATAATATAT
>NZ_LXJL01000005.1:0-22144 GCF_001641215.1 Gardnerella sp. 30-4
TTATTTATTTATAAATAGTTTGGAGGGCAGTTAGATGGCTGAAAACACAGCGTTTCGTACCACAACTCAGCATATGTTGAAGGAGTCAAAAGAGTATGCTCGCCAAACTTTAATGGGTGGACTTTCCGGCTTTGAATCTCCAATTGGATTAGACAGAAAAGATCGCCTTGTAGCTCTTAAAACTGGCGATATTGGATTTGTGCATTCGTGGGATATTAACACTTCTGTTGATGGTCCTGGTACTCGTATGACAGTGTTTATGAGTGGCTGCCCGCTGCGCTGCCAGTATTGCCAGAATCCTGATACTTGGAAAATGCGCGACGGAAAGCCAGTCTATTTAGATGCGATGATTAAAAAAGTTGACCGTTATCAAAGTCTTTTTAAAGCAACAGGCGGTGGGATCACTTTTTCTGGCGGCGAATCCATGATGCAGCCGGCTTTTGTATCTAGAGTTTTTCGTGCTGCAAAAGAGATGGGCGTTCATACTTGCTTGGACACTTCCGGATTTTTGAATCGCAATTATACGGATGAAATGATTGAAGACATTGATCTTTGCCTTCTTGACGTTAAATCCGGAACTGAAGAAACGTATAAAAAAGTAACTGGCGGCTTACTTCAGCCAACTATTGACTTTGGTCAGCGATTGGCGAAGGCTGGTAAGAAGATTTGGGTGCGTTTTGTGCTCGTTCCAGGTTTGACAGACAGCGAAGAAAATGTTGAAAAAGTTGCTGAGATTTGCGATTCGTTTGGTGATGCTGTTGAGCATATTGACGTGCTTGGCTTCCATCAACTAGGTCGTCCAAAGTGGCATGAGCTTCGAATTCCGTACCCTCTTGAGAATCAAAAAGGACCTTCTAGAGCACTTAAAGAGCGAGTTGTAAACCAGTTCAAAGACCACGGTTTTGTTGTGTACTAGACTGAACCTCGATGCGTTTTAGGCAATTTTTGCGTATTGTATTGTTTTTTTTTTAAAGGATTTTGTATAATTACACAAACACCCTTTTTAGAGAAAGGATACGCAATGAAGCGCAGAATAGGTTGTTGGATTGCATTAGCTTTTGCATTAGCGTTAGCTATTTTTGCACGGTGTAACGATCAGTTTGGCTTTGGCACAGCGCTTATTATTTTAATTGTTTTGCCGATAATTTTGTTGCCGATAAATATCGTTGCGGCTTTCGATAAGAAACTTCTTATTGAAGTGCCAATAATATCTATTGCTATAACCATTGCTACAGAACTTGCCACTTTCCCAATAAGAGATTTAGGTTTACATACTGTCTACGTTATCCCAACAGTTTTAGTTTCGGCAGTCGCATTTACTCTTACTAGATTCCTTAAAACTAAGCTTGTTAAACGCATAAATGACGAAATAGCAAACAATAAAACAGATTGATTATTTAATTGATTATTTATTTTTTGAATAGTCGTAGTTGTGTGCGAAAGTTGAAGCCGTGTTAAAAGATGCATAATCTATAACACGGCTTAAATATATCTTGCGCAACATTTTGCAAAAAGTACAGAATAAGTTGCAAAAAACGTAAGAATTTGGCTAAAGCATGCAAATCGGGAGGCGTACTTGAACGAGGAACCAAAGCTTTTAAAAGAGCCTAGAGAAGGAGTTCCAGAAGTCATTGATACGCTTGAAGCATATAAAGATTATTGCAGCTTGTTGGCATCAGGTTCCGGTTCTTTAGCTGCAGATGCTGAGCGAGCTTCCGGTTTTAGATATGGTCATGAAGATTGGCTGATTCAGTTTAAACGCAAAGGTGCAGGAATCGGGTTACTGGATCCAATAGAACTTACAAAACTTGGAGCCGATTGGAACGAATTTAACAAGGCAGTAGGAGATGCGCCTTGGATTATCCACGATTCGATGCAAGATTTGCCAGGATTTTTCGATATTGGTTTGCGTCCTCGTGCTTTATTCGATACCGAGATTGCGGCTAAATTACTTGGTAGAAAGCGCTTTGGTTTAAGCTCTGTAACTGAATATTATTTGGGTTTGACCCTCGCAAAAGAACATTCCGCAGCGGACTGGTCTTATCGTCCACTTCCTAGAGATTGGCGAAATTACGCGGCTTTAGACGTTGAATTACTTATTGAGCTAGAAGAAGTAATGCGCGGTGAGCTAAAAAAGCAAGGTAAGCTTTCCTGGGCGGAAGAAGAATTTAAACACTTACTTAATAAGGGTGCACAAAAGAAAGCTCCGCATCCGCGTCCATGGCTTAAAATATCGCATATAAGTGTGCTTATGCACGATCGTGTTGGTTTAGTTATTGCGAAAGCATTGTGGCAAAAGCGAGATGCTTTAGCGCGTGAATATGATATTGCGCCAACTCTGCTACTTTCTGATGCTGCGATTATTGAAGCTGGTAAGCGTAAACCTAGTAATGCGCGCGCGTTTCGTGCTATTCGTTCTTTGAATGAGCGAGTGCGAATGCACACTGGCAGTGAGCAAGACAAAATGTTCGAGCGTTACGCTCCAATTCAGCGCAAAATTAAACCATCTATTTGGAAAAACGTTATAGAGAATGCTATTTTGCGCGCTAAATCTGGTGAAACAGCTATGGATGATGTGCATCCAGTATTACCGAATGGAGCTATTCAACTTAATTCGCGCGAATCTCGTAAAACGAGCGTACTTAAATCAACAGATACTGACGAGTCACAAGGTTCTAACGATTGTCAGGATTGCCATGATTCATCAGATTCGCAGTATTTACAGGATATGCAAGATTCACAAAGCGCTCCTAGATCTATGAAATATTGGCGAGAACATCACCCTAAGCGTTATGAGCGTTTACAAAGAGTAAAAGCTGAGTTAAATCAAATTTCTGAATACACTCATACTCCTGCAGAAATTATTATCAAACCACAGATTATTCGTAATCTTTGCTGGCGTGATGATGCGCAAGATATTGATGTTAAAACATTCTTAAGTGAGCATGGTGCTCGCGAATGGCAAACCCGATTGGTAGCTGAGTCCGTAACTCGCGCTATCATGTAACGGTTGTGCCATACGGCAGAAGCTAGAAAAAACGTAATTTCAGGAGCGCAAGCGTGAAAATCAGCGTCAGGAATCTTGAGCCAACTAAAGTTAAGCTCACCATTACCGCAGATCTCGAAGACTTCAAACCATTCTTGGAAGAAGCTCGTAAGGAGATTGCTAAGCAAATTAACGTGCCAGGTTTCCGTAAGGGACATGTGCCAGGCAAGATTGTAGATCAGCGCGTCGGTTTCGCAGCTGTTGCTGGCGAAGCCGTAAATTCCGCTGTACCAGAGCTTTATTCCAGGGCTTTGGAAGAAAAGAAGATCCGCCCAATGGATCAGCCAGAATTTGACGTTCAGGAAGTTCCAACGTCGACTGATGCAGATGCAAGTCTTAAGTTTGTAGCAACAGTTGAGCGTCGTCCAGATTTCAAGTTGAACAAGTTCAAGGGCGTTGAGATTGAAGTTGAGAAGCCAAAGGTTTCCGACAAGGATGTCAAGGAGCGCTTAGAAAGCCTCCGTCAGCGTTTTGCTACTTTGGTTGGTGTTGATCGTCCTGCAGCTAAGGGTGATTACACTAACATTGATTTGGAAGCTCGTATCGATGACGAAGTAGTTGATGCACAAGAGGGCGTAAGCTACGAAATCGGTTCCGGTGTGTTGCTTGACGGTTTGGATGAGGCTTTGGATAGCCTTTCCGCCGGTGAAGAAACCACCTTTGAAGGTACTCTCGAGTCCGGCAAGCACAAGGGCGAGAAGGCTCAGATTAAAGTTAAGGTTAATTCCGTAAAGACTCAGGAATTGCCAGAGCTTGATGATGATTTTGCTCAGGAAGCTTCCGAGTTTGATACTTTGAAGGAATTGAAGGCAGATATTCGCAAGGCTTGCGAGCAGGCTGCTGAAGGTCGTCAGGCAACTAATGCCCGTGACGCATTCCTTGTTAAGCTTCAGGAAGAAGTTGAAATTCCTGTGCCAAAGGGCGTTTTGGACAAGGCTGTTTCAGAGCATTTGAAGGGCATGACCCCTGATCCTGAAAAAGCTACCAAGAAGCAGAAGGACGAAGCTCAGCAGGCTGCTGAGAAGGAACTTCGCGACCAGATGGTTCTTGACGCTTTGGCTGAACAGATGGATGTGACTGTTTCCCAGGCTGACGTCACCAACTTCTTGGTTTCTGTTGCTCAGCAGTACGGCATGGATCCAAACCAGTTCATTAACGCAATCGTTAACAACGGTCAGCTTGGTTCTGCCGTGCAGGAAGTTGCTCGTTCTAAGGGCTTGCTTGCTGGTATGCGTGCTGTAAAGTTCGTTTCCGGCGGAGAAGCTCTTGACTTGAGTGCATTCTTGTCTGAGGATGATGACGAAGACGAAAGCGTGAAGGCTGCTTCTGCTGCTGCAGAAGTTGCTGACGAACTTTCTAAGTAGTATTTTTCAAACAAGAGAAAGTTTATACTTTCTCATATTTGCTAAAACCCAGGGCTTTTGCTCTGGGTTTTTGTGTTGTTGTTATACYTTAAATAAATGCAACACGCTGATTCATTTAGTTATTTTAGAATTTTTTACATTTTGACTCTTTAATTGCTGAGCAATTTGCAATTTTACTGCAATAATTCGCTTTACAGACTCATCAATTCGAGACTCAGGTATATCACCTTGACGAACTGCATTAACAACAGAATAATACGCTTGACGCAAATTTGCAGGAGAAAGTAATATATCGATGCCTGCTTTAATTCCTGTAATTGCAGCAACTCCAGGAGAATAGCGCAACGATATTGCGCCCATTCCTAAAGAGTCAGAAATAAGAATACCTTTATAACCAAGCTTTTTACGAGCTAAACCAGTAACAATTTTCTCAGACATGCTAGCAGGAATATCATCACCTGTAATCTTCGGATACGACACGTGACTGACCATAATAAACTTAACACCAGTGTCTACAGCATCTTTGAATGGTACTAAATCTATTTTTCTTAACGCAAGTGGAGTTTGGTTCGAAACAGTAACGCCTTTGTGAGAATCCTCAAAAGTTGAGCCATGACCAGGAAAATGCTTATACGTGGCAAAAACGTGATGCTCTTGCAAACCGTCAGTAAACGCATCTGTCATATTTGCAACTAGCGAAGCATTAGAGCCGAATGAACGCTTGATCATCAGGTTATTATCCGGATTAGTAATCACATCAGCAACTGGAGCAAAATCAACATTAAAACCTAAATTCGAAAGATAATTACCAATGTAAGCACCAGTTTTATAAGCTTTGCGAGTTTTCTTAGTCGCTCCAATATCCCTCATATTAGGCGAGGAATTAACACCCATTTGAGGATTTGAGCTAACTCGCGCAACAGTGCCACCTTCTTCATCAACAGCTACTAAAGCAGGCAGTGACACTCTAGATTCGCTTATTGATTGCAACCCAGAAATCATTTGCTGAGTTTGATTAGGATTCTGAATATTCTCCCTGCTATACATTATTCCGCCAACAGGTATGGAATTAAACGACTGCTGCATTTGCGAGCCAGAAGATACCACAGTCCCGTATGTTCCAGCTAATTCTTCAGGCTTAACTATGAACATTTGAGCAACTTTATCTTCAAGAGACATCTTTGATAGCACATTTTTAACAACACTGCTATTAGGGTCAATCCCCCGTCTTGCTTGCCTTTTACGTGCTTGCTTTAGTGCTTCAAGTTTTTTAGCCACATCCGCAGGGTTAACTGTTTTCTTACTAACATAAGTTTTAGAAGAAACATTAAAAAAATGCGAGCGCATAACAGATACTGCAGCAAACATAGATATTGTAAGTAAAACAATAGCTATAATAGCCACTAAAATAGCAGCAAAACGCTTTCTTGGAACAACACTTGCAATTTGATTATGATGCTGAGCACTACGATATTGCATAGTGCGACCATCTACATAATGCGGACTGCTTTGTAGTTTACGTGTCCTTTGCTTTCGCATAACGAGTTTCCTCTAATTCGCTAAAAATGAACCAAAAAGTAGTAGCGTAATACTAATGCCTATTTATCTCACAAACATAGCCAGTTTTACCGCTAAAGGTTTTACGCAATGTAGGAGTCGTAAATAAATCATCGCGCTGATCATTCCAAGACCACTCATCATTTAAACGCCAAAGCATAAGATAGAACTCAGGCTCTCCATCTTTATCGTTTCGACTTGGTTCTCCTGGCAACCAGTTTTCATACTTTACTTTTTCACCAGTAACCCAGTGCGCAAATACGTCACCATTCTCACGTTGCGAAGTATAACCGCCAATCCACACATACTTAACGCCTTCCTTTTTCGCCATATTGATTACCTTTTTCTCTTTACTCTTACTGGTAAGAGTTACTAAGTAACCACCATCTTGCATGCATGCACTATTAGCTTCAGTCCACTTCACATCGCCCTTATGTAGCACGAAGCGAGTTGCACCCTTCTTATAATTCTTCTTCTTAATTGGCTTAAACGACAAATCATCACCAATACCACCAGACTGATGATTCTTGGAATCTGCAACCAATGCAGAAACCACTCGATCAGCATACGCATTCGAAGAAGAATCAGAATCATATTCTAAACAATAAACATTATCTTGATTGACTCGAATTCTATTCATTACCTCTTGCATATCTGAAATTGAATTCATATCCCAGAAGTAACCATTCGTTTCATTCGCAATATTTTGCAGAGTACTTGAATCAGCTTCACTAGTACCAATCAAATATACAGGAATACCTTTTTCTTTAGCTAAAGAAATAACCTCATCAGCAGTATGAGTACTCTCATTATCTTGACCATCAGTAAACGCAATTACGCAATTAAAGCCAGGATGATTAGAAGCATTAGTAATTCCGGTATAAAGTGCGTCATACAAAGCTGTCATGCCGTAAGGAGTCATATTATCAATGCCTGTAAGCAATCGATCTTTATCGTTAGTATACGTTGCCATATACATTAAGTAACTATCGAAAGATATAAGCTCTCCTGTATCGCCAACCTTATAATTAAGATTGCGCACAAAATCACTCATAGTACGTTTCATCGTATCTATAGAATCTTCCATAGATCCAGATTTATCAAGCAGAATTTCGTAATTAACACCTTGTTTATCTTTAATGCGCTCAACTTTATGGATAAGTCTTTCAGCTTCTCTGCCACCACCAATCTTCTCACGAATTGCAGCAGTAGGAGAATCAATTTCCAAAGCTTTTCCACTACTATCAGTAAGCGAAAAGTACAGTTTTACATGAGGATATTTAGATACGTCAGAGTCAACAATTTTCAACTTATAATCCGCGTATTTATTGGATTTCATAATTTCTTTTCGCAAAGTTTCGTAAGGAATTTGTTTTGGTCTCATATAATCCCAAATGCAATACCCGAAAATACTTGAAAGAATAACAGCAATCATAACAATAATAGCTATAATAATATTCCTTCGCTTCGCATCATTTTCAGCAGCAACTTGCGCATACCCGTATTGTTGTTGATACGGGTATTGTGTATTTGCTTCAGGGCGATAATACTGATTAGGAATGTTGCTGGTATAAAATACTTGCGTTTGCGCTTCAGGATGAGGCTGCTCTGCTTGCTGAGACTGAGTATTATTTGCTGAAGAAGTAATTTCTGCACCACACTGCGTGCAGAACCTCGTATTATCTTTTAAAATAGCTCCGCAATTAACGCAGTACATGATTTTCTTCTTTCTCTTCCTTATTAGTAAAACATTCACATACAGTTATAAAAAACCAAACTATCTATTAATTCTATACCCTGCTTCAAACACAAAGCCGAGGATATCGCAACAAATGCAATTATCCTCGGCTTTTATAATGAGCGAACTTATTAGTTCATTTATTTACTAATAAAACCTCACGAATTCCTATAGCGCTTGTGACTCTTAATACGAAGTAGCAATACGCTCGCAGCAGCAATAAGTATTGAGCATACAGCAGTAACTACGAATATATTACTGCCTGTCGCACTTAAACTATGAAGCTGTTGCGAAACTGCATTGTTTGTTACTGTGATATCTGTCCAAGCAACTTGATTACCTTTCTCGTCAACCAAAACAACCGTATGCTTTCCGATGTATCCAGCTGGGAATTGAGCATCAAACTGAGGCTTGCCATTAACCATGCGAACAGTCACAAACTTTGAACCATCAGCACCCTTAAGCAAACGAGGAGACGAGTAAATGTACGCGTATGCATAAACTACTCCATCGCGCTGCAAACGCTCGATGAACTCGCTGTTTACAAGATTAATTCTTACACTGTTAACAACACCTGCAGTTGCAACGTTATTGTTACCAACGCTAAGAGTTCCCTTTAATTCTGGATTAAGCTGCTGAACAGTTTTCGGAGCAACAGGTACAGGAGTGGATTCTGCCGGCTTAGCTGGCGCAGAATGCTCAGACTTTGCCAGTGCAGACTGTTCAGACTTAGCAGGTGCGGACTGTTCAGATTGCTCAGCTGGAGTTTCAGTCTTAGACTGATCCGGCTTAGTCTGATCTGGCTTAGTCTGATCCGGCTTAGCTGGAGTTTCATGCTCAGATGGCTGAGGCTGAGGAGCCGGTGCCGGAGACGGTGTTGGTGCAGGCTGAGGCGTTGGCACCGGAGCCGGAGCAGGTGATGGCGAAGGCTGTGGACCAGGCTGAGGAGCCGGAGCAGGATTCACAGTACCAGGAGTTGGAGCTGGAACTGGCGCTGGTTGCGGACCAGGCTGCGGCTGAGGTCCAGGAGCTGGTGTTGGAACTACAGGAGCAGGAGCAGGTGGCTGAGGCGTTGGCGTCACAGGACCAGGACCAGGCTGAGGCTGAGGTTGAGGACCAGGCTGAGGATTTACAGGACCAGGTGCCGGCGATGGCTCAGGCGCAGGATTCACAGTACCATTAACTAGTTCGCTTACGTCAGCAGGATGCAATTTATATTCAGCGACCTTTTCAAGATCAATAGAATTCTTATTATTCTTCTTTTCAGCAACCTTCACAAGCACTGCAGTAGAAAGAGCAGAAACCTTGTAATTTCCACTATCGTCTACAGATGCTTCAGGGAACTTTGATGCATCATCACCATTAGCTTTTCCATCAGCAATGTGCACGTGATACTTTCCTTTGCCAATATTCACAGTAGATTCACTACTATTAGCGTTGAAAATAAACACATACGTTTTATCTTTGGCATCAACACTAAACGCATTAATACCATCGCTGCTCTTAATCCAATGCATATTCTTATTAACATCAGAATATGTAGAATCGCGTAAAGCTGGAATTTCGTTTCTTAACTTTATCAATGCCTTGAAGTATTCAACAGCATCAGAATTCTTATTAACCAAATCCCACTTAACAGAATTGTCACTATCACCAGCATTGTAGCTATTCTTATTGCCGTTCTTGCTTCGTAAGAACTCTTGACCAAGCTCAAAGAATGGCATGCCATGAGCAAACATTACAAGCGAATTAGCAAGCATTACTCGCTTCTTAAGATTCTCTTCTGACTCATGAGGCAAAGATTTCTTCAACTTATCGTAAAGATTAAGATTGTCGTGAGCTTCAACATATTGCACAGTCTGACCTGCATTCGCATAATGTCTATCAGTGCAACTTGAGTTTCCAGGCTGGCAACCGTAAAGATTTTGCATTACCAGATTGTCACTGCCTCTATTTCCAGACACGAATCCAGCAACATCATCATCTCCTTTGCCTTTTACAGCATCACGGAAGGAATCGTTAAAGAATGCAACGCCATTATTGTCTGCAAGCTTATACGCATTAGGCTGAATAGTGCGGTTTCCATAAGGCAATTGGCTCATATCCCAGCCTTCGCCAAGAATAATAGAGTTTTTATCAATGTCATAAACAGCCTTACGCACTTCCTTCATGGTTTCAAGATCAATCAATCCCATCAAATCAAATCGGAAGCCGTCAATACCGTACTCTTTAGCCCAATACTTTACAGAGTCAACAATATACTTTCGCATCATTTTGCGCTCAGAAGCAGTATCGTTTCCGCAACCAGATCCATTAGTAAAGCTGCCGTCATCGTTGTAACGGAAGTAGTAACCTGGCACAGTTTGGCCAAAAGCGTTCTTTTGAGCGTTATAAACGTGGTTATAAACAACATCCATAATCACGCGCAAGCCAGCCTTATGCAAACCGTCAACCATTTGCTTTAGTTCCGCAATACGCGTAGCAGGGTTTGCTGAATCAGACGCATACGAACCTTCTGGAACGTTGTAATTGATTGGATCGTAGCCCCAGTTTTGAGCACCTGACTTGCCGTAACTCAAATCTCCTGCTTCATTCACAGAACCAAAATCATACATTGGCATGATTTGCACGTGAGTGATGCCGAGGGACTTCAAATAATCCAAACCAGTTGGCTTGCTTCCATTCTTAGTGTCAGATTCAATTACACCGAGATATTTGCCGCGCTTTGCAACATCTACGCCAGAACTTTCATGAATCGAAAAGTCGCGAATATTCATTTCTGCAATAGTCGCATCAGTTGGGCGCTTACCAAACGATGCCATGCGAGTTACAGGTGTTGCCATACTGCCACCGAATACAACAGATCTCATTCCATTTCGCACAGCAGCTTTTGCATAAGGGTCTGGAGAATTATTAACAGCACCATCTGCAAAATGAACCTTGTACGTGTAAGCAGTGCCAACTTTTGCATCGCTTGTAGTAATACTCCACACACTATTATTGCTTTCAAGCTTCATCTCTTGCGTTTTAGCTTCTGGAGCATTCTCAGCATCAGACTGATAAGTTACCAGCTCAACTTTCGTAGCAGTTGGTGCCCAAAGCTTGAAAGTCGTAGAATTACCATTTACAACAGCACCCAAGTCGTCGCCAGCATAAGCGTATTTCTTATCGAACTCATCAGTGCGAACAATCTTAGAGCCTTTAACAGTTGACACAGACACTGTTTTAGGCATTCCACCAACACCCTTAATGCTGATTTCATACATTTTCTTAAGATCTAATTCGTTCTTTGCGGTGATTACGATCTTATTATCTACAACAGCAACTTGCGAAATATCTACTGCCGTATGATTCTCTTTCTTTGAATCTGTAACATCAGTTATAGTTACGTCATTCTTCTTAATCTCTGAAGGGTCACCGCTCGCATTTACAGTAAATTCCTTCAAAGACGTAATATCAGCATTAATAGCATTAGCCTTCGTGTTGATTACGTTTGGACTTAAGTAAACTCTACTATCGCCCTGCATAAGCCAGATTTCAGCATTACCAGTTTTACCATCTTGGCTTAAAGTGATTGCCTTTGCAGGAATTGCACGATCGCCTTCACCAGGATCTTTAGCAACCCAATCGTTGCCTTGCATAGAATATCGCACAATAAACTTCGGATCTTTTACGCCATTACTATCCGTAAACGTATATTCTGCAATCTTGCCGAAATCATCATGAGCCGTGAAATCTTGCTTTACGCCTTCTTGCTTACCATACCACGTCCAGAGATTCCAACCAGCGTAATCCTTGTTTGTTCTACGGTAGTGAACAGTAACGTTTAACGTTTGAATCTTATTAAGTTTGTCCGCAACTTCAACTGGTGGTTCAGCAAAAGTATCTTCATTCCCGCTTATAACCCAAGCTTGACCTACTCCATCTTCGATATTATAAATAAAACGGTTTTTTGTTCCGTCCTTATGCCAATTTTTATTATCAGTTCCTGGATCAGTAGTAATAATAAATCCGACTTTTCCACTCTCGTAAGTGCCATCAGCTTCAATTGTGTAAGTCTTACCAAAAGCGTCTTGACCATTAAATGCATGCCAGGTACCTTTTATCTCTTTACCATCTGCATCTTTAAGACCCCAGATATAAACACCTTTATTCGTGTTTTTTTGATTGTAGTGAATAACAATCTTCGTCTTTAATGCAGAAGGTTTTGAAGATGTATCCTCAACTTCGCAAGGAGCCTGTTCTGCGATAGAACCATTGAGATTATTATCTATCACATAATTCTTTGCGCCAGCAGGAATAATGAAATCGCCATCATTCTGGCCATTTATGTGATACCAATTGCCTACACCGCTATTAAATACAGCTTTAAATTCACCACGATTAGTAATAGTCTTTGCAAACCAATCATTGCAAACTTTGCGCATTGGCAATCCGGGAGCTACAGTCCAATTATCACCACTTATTTGATAATGAATATTTACAGAACTTGGATTACCTGCTTTACCTTTAGCATTGAAATATACAGTTGTTGACTGGTCTTTAACATCGTCAACATTGTATTTTGGATCAGACTCATTGCGAGCTGCAATCTTTTTAACATTCTTAGTCGTTGCATTTACATGCAAAGCAATTGCAGAATAAGGAGCGATAGTCGCAGCAACATTGCCATTTGCAACTTTAACAGTCTTAGAGCAGTCACCTGCAGCATAAACGTTGCAATACTCACCATCAGGCAAATCAGTCTTATACAAAACTCTCTTTGCGTTTGGCGTATTGTTGATTGCTAAGAAACCCTTCTTCTCGCGGCTAAATGCAATGTTATTATTGTCACTCTCCTGCCAATTAGTGACTTGAGCACCATTCACAGCATTAAAGAAGCCAATCATTCCGCGAATAGAAGTCCAACGCTGAGTGCACTGCCAGCCAGTTTTTGGAGAACAATTTACATCTGGAACAGACGTATCGGTCGCATTAGGCGCACCATCATCCTTATGTCCATCCGCAAACCTGTACCCTGAATAAATGTTTGGGTTTCCATACGGATAGCCAAGCATAAACGCGTTTGCAAGCTCGTAGCGAGGACCATCCTTATAAGTGAGAGTGCGCACATAATTTTCGCGAGGAGTATCCCAATTAGTAACGAAAATCGAAGCTTTATCACTTGGAACAAGCCCATTAGTAATATTCTTTAGATTCGAAATTGATCCATAAAAATCGTTCTTTAAACGGTAGGAATACTGGAATTCGTTGACTTCGCCTTCGTTTAAATGCTTAGCTGGCTGGATTTCTGGAGCTTCAGAAGGATCGCCAATCGTCTCCTGCATCCACCAAATCTTGTCAGGAGTAGTATTTGCCTGCTTTGCAGCTTCAGCTTTAATGGCTTTCATATCCGCTGGCGAAATATGCTTAACGGCATCCACACGGAAACCAACAACACCCATCTTAAGCAAATCTGCAAAATACTTGCCTAAAACTTGCTGAACATGCGGCTTTGAAGTATCCAAATCAAGCAAACCTACAAGCCTGTGAGTCCAAACTTCTTCAGCATTCTTGTAATTTTTAATATTTTCAGTACTCTGATGGAAATCATCCTTAGTATATCCAGCTGTTTTGAAAGTTTGCGTAGCAGCATCGTATGCACTTCCACCAATGCCAACTTTATCTCTATTATCGGCACCAGTCATGTGATTAATCACAGCATCAGCAATGATTCCAACATTTGCCGCTTTGCAAGTTTGAATCATCTGCTTAAACTCAGCTTCAGTGCCAAGCTTAGAATCAAGCTTATAGCTCACAGGCTGATAAGAAGTCCACCACTGCTTACCTTTTACATGATCATTCGGAGGAGACACTTGCACATACTTCACGCCCTCATGACCGTAAGTTTTAGTGCACTCTTGAGCAATACTCTTCCAATTCTGCTGGAATGCAGTAACAATAACGCCCTTACGGTTAAGAGTTAGATTTTCTTTATTTGAACTATCGCTAACAGCGTTTGCACTACCCGTAACAGCAAAACCAGTTACAAGCATTGCAACAGACGTAGCAACAGCAACCATCTTCGATGCAAAGTGTCGACGATGACTCATCAGTATCCTTTCCTCCATTGGTATCAACACGCTTCTTCCTTGGGCGCATTAATAGCCTCAATGCACAAACGATGGCTAGCACTACTATGTTGCCAGCCATCGTTATAAACATGCATTATCAGCGGAGAAAATTATAACATCTACATATTGACAATATTGCAATAACTATACAAAAACTGTAATAATGTCAATACAAATTTACTTCCAGATCGTCCTTTACTTCGCAATTTACTTATTAGAACCTGCCTTATTTTTTGCACAGAATCAGAGCTAACTCAATCAATAGCACAGCGAAAACAATTACAATCATCGCCACAGTACTAAACGTGGAAGTACTTCCAAAATGCTCTACAGCCTTAACATGCAAAGCAATAGCAGAATTAGCTGGAATAGTTATCTCTACTTTCCCACCATTTACAGTAACTGTGCTAGAGCATTTACGTGAAGCATATACGTTACAATACTCACCGTCAGGCAAATCAGTTTTATAACTCACATTTTTAGGCTTATCAGTATTGTTAATCGCCAAGAATCCCTTGTTTCCGCGACTAAAAGCAATGTTATTATCGTTGTCATCCTGCCATTGAGTTACTTTCGTGCCCTTAACAGCATTGTAGAATCCAATCATTCCACGAATAGAAGTCCAACGCTGAGTGCACTGCCACTGAGAATTCTTTCCGCACTTTACATCTGGAATGTTCGTATCAGTTGCACCAGGAGCACCGTCATCGCGCTGAGTGAACTTATATCCAGAATAAATATTTGGTGTTCCATACGGATAAGCAAGCATAAAAGCATTAGCTAACTCGTACTTTGCCCCATCCTTATAAGTGAGAACTCGAGTCGAATTGTCACGCTCAGTATCCCAGTTAGTCACAAAAATAGCTGCTTTCTTATTAGGAATAAGCTGATCTGTAATATGAGACAAATTCTCAATTGAGCCATAGAAATAATTACGCAAGCGATACGAGTATTCAAACTCATCTACTTCACCTGTACCAACATATTGATCTGGCTGAATTTTAGGATCTTGTTCAGGAAAACCAATTGTTTCTTGCATCCACCAAATATTTTCAGGCTTCATTCCAGCAGCTTTAGCAGCAGCTTCTTTTATGCCTTTCACATCTTCAGGACACATATGTTTTGTGGCATCAACTCTAAAGCCCGCAACACCCATTTTCAGCAATTTTGCAAAATAGTTACCAAGAATTTTTTGTACATGAGACTTAGAAGTATCCAAATCAAGCAAACCAACTAAACGATAATTCCAAACGACTTGCGCATCTTTATATGTGTAAATATCTTTATCTATTTGGTGAAAATCATCTTTTGTGTAACCAGCATCCGGATAGCTTTGATTTGCCGCATCATACTTACTACCGCCAACACCTACAGTATCTTTATTACTATCACCGGTTGTGTGATTAATTACAGCATCAACAACAATTCCAACACCAGCTGCCCTGCAAGTAGTAATCATATTTTTAAACTCGTCTTCAGTGCCAAGCTTTGAATTTAGATTGTAACTAACTGGCTGATAAGAAGTCCACCACGCTTTACCTCTAATATGATCCTGCGGCGGCGAAACCTGTACATAACTCACACCCTCAGGACCATAAGTTCGCTTACACTCTTTTGCAATACTTTTCCAATTTTGCTGAAAAGCAGTAACGATCACACCTTTTGGCGGAAGACCGTCTGTTGATTTAGTTGAAGCAAATGCCGAAGAGTTTGGAACAATAGCAAAAATACACATTAATACTGTTGCTACAGCAGCAATTGCAGCAATTGCAGTAAAAGAGCACATTACATTGCGCTTGTAATTATTGATTAATTCGCAAGCATAATTACTTCTTTTACGCTCACTTACTTGCAATCGTGCACTGTGGATCATCGTTGYTCCTTTCACATCACGTACAGCACTTTCATTGTGCGAGAATACTTTTATTATTATACGCTTATTGTTTATGTACGAGACATTAAAATATAAAATAAAAACGTCGCCTAGCAAGCTAAGCGACGTCGTGCACGTGCCCCCGGTGAGACTCGAACTCACACTGCACAGATTTTGAGGCTGTTTCCTCTACCAATTGGGATACAGGGGCATTTTTAATTTTCCGCATTTTTTTGCGACTTGTTGACTATAGCACACTTTAAGCCACATGCAAATAGTTAAAGCGTTTTGCGCGTGTCGCAAATCAACAATATTGATCATACATAACATAATGCGCGCAAACTGCAAAACAGCTAGCGCGCATTATGCAAACTATACTACTGCGCAAATGCACTTAAACTAGAAGAACTAGCGTATTAGTACAAGAACGCAGAATCAAGCAATTAGTCGCAAGCACCGACGGTGTGAACGTAGATGGAGTCAGTGCGACCAGCCTGGCGTTCACCCTGAGCAGTGCTCAAGATAACAATCTGATCACCATCGGAAACCTTACCGGCTTCGCGAAGAACCTTGTCAGTGAAGATCATCAAATCGTGACGATTCATGTCATGGTAATCTTCATCAATCAAGAAGCCTTCAGTACCCCAGCTCAAAGCCAACCAACGATAAGTGTGCTCATTGTTAGTCAAGCCGTAGATTGGAGCGGTTGGGCGTTCACGAGAAATGCGATGAACTGTGCGACCAGTCTGAGTGTAGGCAACAATAGCCTTAGCATTAAGCTTATCTGCCAAATCAACAGCTGCAGAAGAAACTGCACCGGTGCTAGACATGTCAAGCTCAACAGCAGGAATGCGATCATAGCCGTGCTCAGTAGCATACTGAGAAATACGAGACATAGTCTTAACGGTAACATCTGGATACTTGCCAACAGCAGTTTCGTTAGAAGTCATTGTTGCGTCAGCACCGTCGAGAACAGCGTTAGCACAGTCAGAAGCTTCTGCACGGGTTGGAACTGGAGAGTTAACCATTGTGCCAAGAACTTCAGTAGCAACGATAACTGGCTTTGCATAGCGACGAGAAAGCTCAATGCAGCGCTTGGTGACAAGTGGAACCTCTTCGAGAGGCATTTCCACAGCCATATCACCACGTGCAACCATAATGCCATCGAAGGTCTTAACAATCTCTTCCAAGTTTTCAACAGCCTGTGGCTTTTCAATCTTGGCGACGATTGGAATGCGACGACCTTCTTCGTCCATGATTTCGTGAGCGCGATCAATATCGGTAGCGAAACGCACGAAGGACATAGCAATAATGTCAGCACCAGTGCGAATAGCCCAACGAAGATCAGCCTCATCCTTTTCAGTCAAAGCTGGGAGGGAAACTGCAACGCCTGGGAGGTTAATGCCCTTGTGGCTGGAAACTGGACCAGCAACAATAACCTTAGTGTGAACGTCGTTGCCTTCTACCTTAGTTACCTCAAGGCGAACCTTACCATCATCGATAAGAATTGGGTCGCCTGCGTGGCAATCTCCTGGCAAGCCCTTAAAGGTTGTAGAAGTACGGTGCTCGTCACCTTCAACATCATCAGTAGTGATGATGAACTCCTGACCTTCTTCCAAATAAACCTTATCTTCGCCTTCAGCGTTCTTCTTGAACCATCCGCAGCGAATCTTTGGACCTTGCAAATCAACAAGAGCAGCAACATTGCGGCCAGTGGACTTGGAAGCTGCACGAACGTTGTTGTAAACGCGCAAATGATCTTCAGGAGTGCCGTGAGAACGGTTCAAACGAGCAACATCCATACCGGCTTCAACAAGCTTGGTAATACCTTCCAAGGATTCGGTAGCTGGACCAATAGTATCAACGATTTTGGCTTTACGCATAATGCCTACCTATTTTCTATTTCTGTTTATTTTTTTATGGGCGATTTAATGATAAAACCATAAAACGCCCAATTCCGCTTTCCAGTGTATCAACGTATTGTGACCGCTTATTGTATTTATTCGGCGTTTTGTGAACGCTCACAAAAAATACTCAAGGAATATCTATTTACTACGATTAAACACGACTAGATACGCTCTCTTATTAATCGCGTTTAGCTTGCGATTAGCCGCGATTAGCGCACTATATAGCTAACACTAGCTAGCGCAAATGCCTAGCATGCTTACGATTTATACCAGCCAGACTACTTTGCAACCTGCTTATTCTGCACAAGCTCAGCCTAAAGCAGCCACACACTAAACCTTTTATCAACAAAAGCTGTAGATTTAAAATGTGTTTTTATTTCTTAAATAATTCTGAATGCGTACCAAGCCTGTATAACATCAAAACAAGAATTTCATTTTTAATTTCATAAACTAAAAGCCAATCGGGTTCAATATGACATTCTCTTGTTCCGCTATATTTTCCAGTCAGACCGTGATCACAATATTTAGCTTCTAGTACACCACCGTTAGCTAAAACATCAATTACTTTTAAAAGATTATCCGTATTTTTATTTTGCTTCTTAGCTAATTTAAGGTCTTTTTTGAATTGATTCGTGAATTTTACTTCATATTTCATAAATCAAGAGCCACCTTAAGATCTCCCATATTCCGATAACCCTTTACACTAGGATCAGACGCAATCCGTCTACCTTCCTCAATAGCAGCAATCGTTGTATCATTTGGAACCTCTAATTTAAGAGAAAATGGAATCCCGTTCTCACGAATAGTTGTTCGCAAAAACATGTTAATCGCTGTTGTCATATTGAGCCCGAGTTCTGAAAAAATCTTATCAGCTTGTTCTTTAATTCCCTTATCTGTTCTAATATTTAAATTCGTAGTAGTCATATACGACACCTCCATCTTCTTTTACTATACGCAAACATTCGTTTACATTCAACATATTGTCATTGCATTGTATATAACTTAAACTGACTAAAGTAATCCAATAATCTTTAATTCACATGATTGAATAAATTAAACTCTCTTACTAATTAAGTAGTTTYAAACCCAAAATTACATCATGTTAGAAAAATCAATAAATATTTTGACATACGCGTCAAATATTTTCAGTAGATAAAAGTAATCAATTGCACGAACATTTTTGATTTGCAACGCTCATCAATTTGCAATGCTCATTTATTAGCATCACTTATTAGCCGCATCCATTTGACGCAATTCTTTCTTTAGATCGCGTATCTCGTCGCGCAATCGCGCTGCAAGCTCGAATTGCAACTGCTCAGCAGCAACATGCATTTGCTCGCTCAAATTTTTAATCAGCGACATAATATCGTCTTGCGGAAGCTCAGAAATATTCGCCATACGCTTTTCCTTGCTTTGCTGCCCAAGATTTGGCTCTTTTGGCACGCCATAATGCGAGTTCCCAGCCTTGTTAGCATTTCTGTAACCGCCTGCTAGCAAAGTTTGCGTATCAACATCCTCTTTAGCGAGCATATCGTTCACATCGCTAATCTTCTTTCGCAAAGGCTTAGGATCAATTCCATGAGCCTTGTTATATGCGATTTGCTTTTCACGGCGGCGCTCTGTCTCGCTAATCGCCTTGCTCATAGCATCCGTAACAGTATCCGCATACATAAGCACAGTTCCAGAAACGTTACGAGCAGCACGGCCAATCGTTTGAATGAGCGAACGGTAGGATCTTAAGAAACCTTCCTTATCTGCATCCAAAATCGCAACAAGCGAGACTTCCGGCAAATCCAAACCCTCACGAAGCAAATTGATGCCAACAATCACATCAATTTTGCCTTCGCGAAGCTCACGCAAAAGCTCCACTCTGCGCAAAGTATCAACATCAGAATGCAAGTACTCAACTTTAATACCAAGCTCCAAAAAGTAATCAGTTAAGTCTTCCGCCATTTTCTTTGTAAGCGTAGTAACAAGCACGCGCTCATCTTTTGCTACTCGCTCCTTGATTTCCGCAAGCAAATCGTCAACCTGACCTTCTACAGGGCGAACCTCAATCTTAGGATCAAGCAAGCCGGTAGGGCGAATAATTTGCTCAACTACGCCATCTGAAAGCCCCAGCTCATAATCTCCAGGCGTTGCAGAAAGATACACAGTTTGACCAATGTGCTCCAAAAATTCTTTCCACTTTAACGGGCGGTTATCCATTGCAGAAGGAAGCCTAAAACCATGCTCCACAAGCGTTCTTTTGCGCGAAGCATCACCTTCATACATAGCTCCAATTTGCGGCACTGTTACATGCGACTCGTCTAAAACTAGCAAAAAGTCATCTGGGAAAAAGTCAAGCAAAGTATGCGGAGGTGTGCCTGCATCGCGTCCGTCAAAATGCCTAGAATAATTCTCCACTCCTGGGCACACACCAACCTGACGCAGCATCTCCAAATCGTACGTAGTTCGCATTTCCAAACGCTGAGCTTCCAGCAATTTATTCTGCTTTTTAAGCTGCGCTACTCTATCGTCACGCTCTTTTTCAATCGCCTCCAACGCGCGTTCCATGCGCTCCGGTCCTGCAATGTAGTGAGATGCTGGGAAAATATGAACACTACTCTCCTGGCGAATTACTTCTCCTGTAAGAGGATGTAACATGGTAATTCTGTCGATTTCGTCACCAAAGAACTCAATTCGCACAGCTAATTCTTCGTACACTGGAATAATCTCAACTGTGTCACCGCGCACTCTAAAAGTTCCGCGCGTAAAGGCAATGTCATTGCGTTTGTATTGCATACTCACAAATTGACGCAATAAATCATCTCTCTCAAGTTGCTCGCCAACGCTTAGCATAAGCATTCGCTCGGCATACTCCTCTGGAGTACCGAGTCCATAAATGCAAGAAACAGTAGCCACAACAACGCAATCGCGTCTAGTAAGCAAATTCGCTGTAGCAGCATGACGAAGCCGCTCAACATCGTCGTTAATATTCGAATCTTTTTCAATATACGTGTCTGTTTGCGGAATATACGCTTCCGGCTGATAGTAATCGTAATAAGACACAAAATAGCTCACGGCATTATCTGGCATAAGCTCGCGAAATTCCGCGCAAAGCTGAGCTGCCAAAGTTTTATTCGGCTCAATAATAAGTGTCGGTCGTTGCAAACGCTCAATAAGCCAAGCGGTTGTAGCAGTTTTACCAGTTCCAGTAGCACCCATTAAAACAACGTCGTTTTCTCCGTTTTCAATGCGATTCGCTAACTCTTCGATTGCTTGCGGCTGGTCACCCGAAGGCGCATACGGCGCTTTTACTACAAAAGGCTTGTTTGTGCGCTGAATTTTATTCGACATAATCTTTTACTTCCCCAGTTTCGCAATTTCAGCACTTTTATTGTTTATTTCGCGCAACCATGATTTCAACGTATCGTCAACACTGTTAAGCATAGATTCCATTGGTTTAGTGGAATCAACTACAAAATCCGCCATATCTTTTCGAACTTTACTTGGAAGTTGACTATTTATGCGCGCTAAAGCCTGACTCTCAGTCATGTTCCGCTCGCTTATCATTCGCTTAACGCGAATTTCTTGAGGCGCTTCAACAGTAATAATATGATCAAAACTAAATGGAATGCTGTCGATTACTTGCGCAAGAAGTGGAATGTCGTGCACAATAACCGAGCTTACGCTGCTTACCTCATTGCGATTTTCTTTAGCATTGCAATTTTCCTTAGAAATTTTACTAATATACTCGCTTTCTAAAAGCTTTGCGCAATCATAAATAGCAGGATGAATTATAGACTCAATCTTACTTAATGCTTGCTTACGTTCATAGCCATCTCCAAAAATATGCTCTGCAATAAACGCACGATTTAAAGAACCATCATTCTTAACAGCATTTTCCCCAAAAATACCTACTATTTGTTGCAATACTGCGCTTCCCGGTTCCACTACTTTACGCGCTAAAACATCGTAATCAATAACAAACGCACCAAGCAAACGCAAATGGTTTACTACAGTAGATTTTCCGGCTGCAATTCCGCCTGTTACCGCAATCCGCAATATTGTCATATATAAATTATAAGTAATGCCCCAGTAAATAATTACCAGGGCATTGTTATTAAAAGAAAACAAATGGTTAATCTTGTAATTCTGCACCATCAGCATCTTTATGCCACTTAGTCCCAGGCTTTGAGCAAAGAATGCAAATTCCTTCAACACATGACCATATAATCGAAATACCTGCAAGCAAACCAATAGAAAGAACAGAAATCAACAATTGGGCAATAGCCTTGCCTTTAAAGCCAAGGTAGAAATTGTGAATCCCTAAACCACCTACAAAAATCGCTAAAAGACCAGCAGCAAGCTTATGTCGAGAACTTACTAAAGTAGCATTATTCGCTGAATTATTTCCATCGTATGAAGGAAACTGAGCATTCTTCTGATTGTTATCAAATGTACTCATAATTTTCACCAATCCTCTTAATAACTTAATTAATGCTTTAACAAAATCATATAATCGTGCTTCTTAAAAGAAAATTTGTTGTACTCACATTTAATT
>NZ_LXJL01000050.1:0-14070 GCF_001641215.1 Gardnerella sp. 30-4
AAGTAATATCCTATTTAAAGCAATATATTGGTTTTGCACCTAAAAGAATTGAAAGGAAAAGGCATGGTTGAGAAACTTAAGTCATTCTTAATAAACATGTCTAAAGGTGTAATAACTCCTATTATTGTTATTTTTATTTTTTCTCTTACAATAGGTCTTTTCCTATCTCTCACACTTCTTGTGGTTTCTATCGAAGAGGGAGCAGGCAATCTTTCTGAATCTGCAATGTCTATGACTTGGGCTGTGTTTATGTTTGCTCAAGGCGTAGGTCTTACTTTTGGCAATTGCATTCTTACGATTATTCCTTTAGGTCTTACTTTTCTACTTATTGCAACACTTGTATGTTTAATTCGCCGTATTCGAGGTGGAGATATAGCATATTTTACTGGGCTTGTAGTCTGGGCTGTTATTAATGCGATACTTTCTCAAAATACGCATGTTACTTTACTGGATTCTACTTTTATTGTTGCTTGTAAATCTTCTTGTATTTATTTAATTTCTTTGCTTATAGCGGTTTTCCCAAGCAGCTCATTGTTTATGTCGTTAAAGCAGCGCTACAAGCAAATGTGCCCTGAGTATATTCAAAAAAATATTCGTATTACTAAGCGTACAGCAGTAATTTTATTTGGTTTATACGCTTTCGTTGCGTTAATAACTGTTGTAGTTTGGGCTTGCACAAATTTTGGCTATGTTAATTCATATTTCAATAAATTAGGCATGCAAAATGGTTCTCGTATTCTTACAACTATTGCTTGCTTAGTTTGGCTGCCAAATATTGCTATTTGGGCATTATCTTGGATTTGTGGATCTGGATTTAATATTGGATCTGTTGCACAATTTACTTTAGCAGTTTCTCAGCGTAAATCTTTGCCTCCTATTCCGGTTTTTGGAATATTTCCTGATGCTATTGTTGATGTTATGCATCGCACTGTTTTTTACTCCATAGTTCCAATTTTCTGCTTTATTGTAATGCTTATAACTTTATTGCATAAAAGCGGCTGTGGCTTGCGTTTAAAAAATATTATTGACAAAACCGAGCGTGAGTCTTTTATGTTGAATGCTGTAGAAGCTGCAACTGATAGTGTAGGTGTATCCGCTTTAATTACAATTATGTGGACTGTTGTTTTCTCAATAGCAAATGGTTCATTGGGTGAATGTCGACTTTCTTATATTGGAGTTGACATTATTGAAAGTACTAGAGCTGTTGGTCATCTTACTCTATACGCTTCTGCTGTAGCATGGGTTATTTCGATTTTTAGTATCCTACTTATTTGTGGCGTGCGATATTGCTTTAATCTTATTGCTGCTAGTAAGTCGAATAAACCTGTAAAATCTGCAGAATTAATCGAAAATAAGACTAGTAATAAAAAGAATCAACCTTTGCCTTTGAAAAAAGCTGCTCCTAGGACGGTTTCATCGAAGGCTAAAAGAAAATAATTCCTCACTACTATTTTGGGAAGGAAGGCCGCCGTGCAACAGACACAGAGCAAAGAATCAAACGCAAATGTGCTGATAACCACAGGTGAAAAGCAAATTCGTAGAGTTCTTGTTTCAGTTTTTCATAAAGAGGGACTTGAAATATTAGCTGAAGCATTTAGAAAGGCTGATACTGAAGTAGTTTCAACCGGCTCTACTGCTGCTAAATTGGCTGAACTTGGCGTTCATGTTACTGAAGTTTCTGACGTTACTGGTTTCCCAGAAAGTCTTGATGGAAGAGTGAAGACTTTAGATCCGCATATTCACGCTGGAATTCTTGCAGATATGAGTAATGCTGATCATGTAAAGCAACTTGAAAAGTTAAACATAAAGCCGTTTGATGCTGTAGTAGTTAATTTGTATCCATTCGTAGACACTGTAATGAGCGGTGCTGATAGTGACGCAATTATTGAGAAAATTGATATTGGTGGACCTTCTATGATTCGTGCTGCAGCAAAGAATCATAAGTCTGTTGCTGTTATTACAGATCCTGCAGATTACCAGCTTTTAGCTAATAGAATCGTTTCAGGTGAAGGCTTTAATTTGCAAGAGCGCGAATATTTGGCTGGTAAAGCATTTGCTCATACAGCAGCTTACGATGCTTCTATATCTGAGTGGACAAGTAAAGCATGGCAGAAGCCTGAAAGTTTGAACACAAATGATGAAGAAGATAATCAAAATGCTGAAGCTGTGAAGCTTCCTGCAAACTACACGCGCACTTGGAGTTTAGAGCATACGCTTCGATATGGTGAGAATCCCCATCAGCAAGCAGGATTGTATTTAGATCCTTTGCATAAGGGTGGTTTGGCTCAGGCTGAGCTTCTTGGCGGAAAACCTATGAGCTACAACAATTATGTGGATGCGGATGCTGCTTGGCGTGCAGTTTGGGATTTTGCTCCACAAATTGCGGTTGCTGTTTGCAAGCATAATAATCCTTGCGGCTTGGCAATAGGCACGACTGCAGTAGAAGCGCACAAAAAAGCTCATGCTTGCGATCCTGTAAGTGCTTACGGTGGTGTGATTGCTGCAAACACTACTGTGACTTTGGAAATGGCAGAAAGTGTGCGCCCAATTTTCACAGAGGTTATTGTGGCTCCAGACTATGAGCCTGAAGCTTTGGAATTGCTTCGCACTAAGAAAAAGAATCTTCGCATTTTGAAGGTTGCAACTCCGCCAGTCTTAGATTTGCAAGTTCATCCTATTGACGGTGGTGCTTTAGTTCAGTCTGCAGATAAGATTGATGCTTTTGGTGATAATCCTGAAAACTGGACGCTTGTTTCTGGAGATCCTGCTGATGCTGACACTTTGCGTGATTTGCAATTTGCCTGGCGTGCGCTTCGTTGTGTAAAGTCTAACGCAATTCTACTCGCGCATGATAATGCTACTGTTGGCATTGGTATGGGGCAGGTTAATCGCGTGGATTCGTGCCATTTGGCTGTTGAACGTGCGAATACTTTGGCTGATGGTGCTGAACGTGCTCGCGGAGCTGTTGCGGCTTCGGATGCTTTCTTCCCATTCGCTGACGGTCCGCAGATTCTTATTGAAGCTGGCGTTCGCGCAATCGTGCAACCTGGTGGCTCTATTCGCGACGAAGAAGTGTTCGAAGCTGCGCGCAAAGCTGGTGTAACGATGTACACTACCGGTACTCGTCACTTCTTCCACTAAAATTGCTTTAACTAAGATTCATAGACAAATAAATTAATCAATATTATGGATGCAGCGCTTGTGTACTTCAAGCGCTGCATCTTTGTGTTAGTGCCTAAAACAACTTATGTTTTCTTATCGCGGAGCAGGTATGATACAAGTATGACAGATAGTGAGCATCAGACTAGAAGTGCTAAAACGGAGCATCCGTACGTGTCGGAAAAACGTGAGGGTAAGCCTTATGCTGAATGGATTGTAGCAATTATTATTGCACTTTGCGCATTATTGGCATTTATAGGATATGTAAAAGCCGCCACAGTTGTTATTTCTGTGACGGCTGTACTTCTAGGAGTTATGCGCTTAATTATGCGTCAGCGTAGCCCTTGGAAAGTTCGCTCAGTTGGCTTTGATTCTTTCATAAGTATTACGCTCGGCATAGGTTTGCTTATAACATACGCTTCAATTATATTTTTGCTATAACTTTATTTTTAAAGATTGTTCGCAACGTTATTGTCAGATACGTTTTGAACGTACTCATAGCTCATATCTGGCGCTGCAGGAGCATCTGCCTTTGTGTCTGCAAAATTTTGTATTGGTGCAGGATTTGTTTCATTTGATACAGCAAGTTTTTGTGCTGAGTTTGAAAGAAGCTTTGTTAATAGCAAAACTAGGCTAACAAGCGCTGCAGCAAAAATTGGAGCAATCCAGAATACCCACAATTGACTTAGTGGTTTAACTTCCAAATCATGAGAGTTTGCGAATAATGCGATGCCGGTAGAACGAGCAGGATTCAAACCAGCTCCTGTAATTTGATACGTAATGAAAGCGCCAGCTGCGTATGCAATACCGATGTGTGTTGCATAACCGCATTTAGTATTACCTTCATGGTCTGTGCTGCGCAATGCAGTGGCAACAATCAAAATAACAGCAATAACTTCAACTAATAACGCAGATACTATTCCGAAAGACAAGTTTATTTCTTTTAGTTGACGTGCAGAAAGGGATGCCTTTTCGAATCCGTTTACTATTGAAACAAACCAATACTTTTTGTCAAAACCTGAGCCTTGACCAACTTGTGACGGATCAATGCTTGAATCCTGCTGAGGAATAATAAGAATAAACAATCCTGCAGCTGCAATAGCACCAAGAACTTGGGCAACAATGTAGCATAATCCTGCAGTGTATGAAGTGCGTCCAGTAAGCATCGAAGCAACTGTCACTGCAGGGTTAAGGTGGCCTCCAGAAACTTTAGATGCAATATATGTCGCTGCAGCATAAGCGATACCAGTGCCTGCGGCAATCATTAAAACGTTGATTCCATACATTACGGTAGTAAGAGAATAAAAAGTGTAAACAACGAACATCGCTAAAGCTGTAGCAATAAATTCAGTACCAATACGAACAATAAGTGGCGCAGCAGTTTTAGTTGTGCTGCACGGTGTATCTGTAGTTTTAATCATAACTTTCCTTAATTTTAGTTGTGCCGCTTTGTTAATGATTGCAACACAATGAAACCTAGGCTATACTATCACGGCTATGCCATACGGTAACATAGGAAGACGTGGTGTTTTTGATTTATTGCAAATTTAATAAATTGCCACAGAAATTAGTAAGTTAATGAGTAATGAATTGCTTATATTGCGTATTCTTAAGTAAATTCTGGCGCAAGTATGTATGTAATTCTTTAGGTCACGTTGGGAGAACGATGCCAAACGCATATTCCCGCGCCAATCAGGCGCATTCAGATGACAACAACGCCATTCGACTGCAGAAGCTGCTTGCTGAAGCGGGATTTGGTTCAAGACGCAAGTGTGAAGAGATTATTCTTGACGGGCGTGTTGAAGTAGACGACGAATTGGTTACAACACTTGGTACTCGAGTAGATCCAAAACGTCAAAAAGTGCGCGTTGATGGATCTCGCGTAAAGTTCAACACAAAGCTAGTAACGCTCGCATTGCATAAGCCTAAGCGAGTTCTTAGCGCAATGGACGATCCAAAAGGTCGCTTTACTTTAAGAGATATTGTTGGAGACAAGTACGAGCGAATTTTCCACATGGGACGCTTGGATTACGATTCTGAAGGTCTTATTTTAATGACCAACGATGGCGAGCTAAGCCAGCACGTAATGCACCCAAAGTATGAGGTTGAGAAAACTTATATTGCAACTGTTGAAGGCAAAATCAACGGTATGGTTTGCCGCCGCTTGGTTTCGCAAGGCGTAAATCTTGAAGATGGTTGGATTAAGCTCGACCGTTGCGCAATAATCGATCAGAATCACGACACAACCATGGTAAAAGTTGTGTTGCATTCTGGCAAAAATCGTATTGTTCGCAGGATTTTTGGAGCCGTAGGATACCCTGTAAAGCGTCTTGTTCGTACGCAAATTGGCCCTATTAAATTGGGTGACTTAAAAGCTGGATCGTATCGCGTGCTTTCTCAAACAGAAGTGCGCTCGCTTTCTAAGGAGGTTGGCCTGTGATTTGTGTAGCAATTGATGGACCAGCAGGAGTAGGTAAGTCTTCTACTTCTCGTGCTTTAGCGCAATACTATGGTTTTGCGTATTTAGATACGGGTGCAATGTATAGAGCTGCTGCTTGGTGGTGCTTGAAGCAAGGTATTGATTTAAGCACGCAACTTGAATTGGATGAAGAAGGAAATCCTGTAAATCCAGCGGATGCTGAACGTTTTAATCAAATTGTTGAAGCTGTTGGAGCCTTATTTACTGAAAGTGACGCTGACTTTAGTGTTGATCCTAAGAATCCTGTAGTGACTGTTGAAGGTGAGGATATTAGCGAAGAATTGCGTTCCAGCGAAGTTTCTTCGCATGTGTCTACTGTATCTTCGATTCCTGCAGTTCGCCGTATGCTTATTGCTGCTCAGCGTGCGTATATTGCTTCAGAGTCAGATGAAGATTCTTTCTCTAAAGGTGAGGGAATAGTTGCAGAAGGACGCGATATTACTACTGTTGTTGCTCCTAATGCTCAAGTTCGAGTGCTTCTTACTGCACGCGAAGAAGTGCGTCAAGCTCGCAGAAACAAGCAGAATATTGCGCAAGAAAATTTGCAAAATAATGAATCTAAAAATAATGAATCTGAAGAAGACGATATTCGCGCTCGTGATGCTAAAGATGCTAAAGTTACGCATTTTCTTCAAGCAGCAGACGGTGTTACAACGCTCGATAATTCTGATTTGACTTTTGAGCAGACTCTCGATGCTCTTGTTGAAATGGTTGACGCTGCAATTGAGCAGGATGAGTATGACCGTTATGCTGCTAATCTTGAAGGCTACGATCTTGACGATGAAGATCGTGCGCTTCTTCGAGGCGACGAAGTAAGTCAAGGCGATGCAAAAGACTCTAAAGCTGTTGGAGTAATCGCCATTATAGGTCGACCAAACGTTGGAAAATCAACGCTTGTAAATCGTATTTTGGGTCATCGTGTAGCTGTTGTAGAAGATACTCCAGGTGTTACGAGAGATCGCGTAAGCTACGACGCTGAGTGGGCTGGGACCAACTTCAAGCTTGTTGACACTGGCGGCTGGGAAGCAGATGTTGAAGGTATTGATTCTTCTATTGCTCAACAAGCGCAAGTAGCAGTGCGTTTAAGCGATGCTGTGATTTTCCTAGTAGATGGTCAAGTTGGTTTAACAGCTACAGACGAGCGTATTGTTTCAATGCTTCGCGCTGCAGGTAAGCCTATTACTCTGGCAGTTAACAAGGTTGACGATGCTAGAAGCGAGTATTTGACTGCAGAGTTTTGGAAGCTCGGAATGGGTGAGCCTTACGGAATTTCTGCAATGCACGGCAGAGGCGTTGGAGATTTGCTTGATGCAGCGCTCAATTCTTTGAAGAAAGCGAATAAAACTTCAGGATTCTTAACTCCAGAAGGACTTCGCAGAGTTGCTTTAGTAGGTCGTCCAAACGTTGGTAAGTCTTCGCTTTTGAATCATTTAGCTCATGAAGAGCGATCTGTTGTAAACGATTTGGCTGGAACTACTCGTGACCCTGTTGATGAGGTTGTGCGAGTTGACGGCGAGGATTGGCTGTTTATTGACACTGCTGGTATTAAGCGCAGGCAGCACAAGCTTACGGGTGCTGAATACTATTCTTCACTTCGTACGCAAGCTGCGATTGAACGCTCGGAACTTGCTTTGATTCTTTTCGATTCTTCCCAGCCGATTGCAGAGCAGGATTTGAAAGTTATGAGCCAGGCTGTAGACGCGGGTCGAGCAATCGTACTTGTGTTTAACAAATGGGACTTGATGGACGAATTTTCCAGACAGCGCATGGAACGCTTATGGAAAACTGAGTTTGAGCGCGTAACTTGGGCTGAGCGCGTAAATCTTTCCGCAAAAACAGGATGGCATACGAATCGTCTTGCGCGCGCTATGCGAACAGCTTTAGACAGCTGGGATAAGCGCATTCCTACAGGCAAGCTTAATGCTTTCTTAGGTCGTATTCAGTCTGCTCATCCGCATCCTTTGCGAGGCGGAAAGCAAGCGAGAATCTTGTTTGCTACGCAAGCTTCTACGCGCCCACCGCGTTTTGTAATATTCACAACTGGCTTTTTAGAGCACGGATACCGTCGCTTTATTGAGCGTTCTCTTCGAGAAGAGTTTGGATTCGAGGGAACTCCTATTCAAATCTCTGTAAAAGTACGAGATAAGAAGAAGCGCAAGTAAAGCGCAAATAAAGCGTGATTAAGTCAAAGTAAGTTAGGGTTAAGTAAAGTAGGAGCGTATATGGCTGGTTTGGGCGAGTTAGCTTTCGATTTGCATCATGCTAGCGAAGATGAGATTTTTCAAGCATTTGTTGATTGGGTTAAAGATAACAAACATGTAGATTTGTGGCCGCATCAAGAAGAATCTGTTATGGATTTGCTTGCAGGAGACCACGTTATTTTAAACACTCCAACAGGTTCTGGAAAGTCGCTTGTCGCGCTCGGTATGCATTTCGCGGCGCTCGCCACCGGCAGACGCTCCTACTATACTGCGCCAATTAAAGCTCTTGTATCCGAAAAATTCTTCGATTTAGTAGCTATTTTTGGGCGTGACAACGTTGGTATGATTACAGGCGACTCGCATATTAATGCGGATGCTCCAATAATCTGCTGCACGGCAGAAATCTTAGCAAATCAAGCTCTGCGTGAAGGCGCAAACGCTGAAGTCGATTGCGTTGCAATGGACGAATTCCACTACTATGGTGATCCAGAGCGCGGATGGGCTTGGCAAGTTCCGTTACTTACGCTTCCAAATACGCAATTCTTACTTATGAGTGCAACTCTTGGAGACGTAACGGATATTGCGGAACGCTTAGAAAAATCAACAAAAAGAAACGTCGATATTATTGCAGACGCTCCAAGACCAATCCCGCTCGAATACGAGTACACAGATAAGCCGCTTGCAACAACTGTAGAACTCTTATTTAACAAGGGTTTAACGCCAATTTACGTAGTTCATTTTTCGCAAGACGCAGCTCTTGAAACAGCGCAAGCGCTCGCAAGTACTGGAGTTTCAAGCAAAGAGCAGCGAGACAAAATTGCTCAAGCCATTAAAGGTACTAAATTTACTACAGGTTTCGGCAAAATTTTGCAAAGGTTACTGCGCACTGGTGTAGGCGTACATCATGCTGGTATGCTTCCGCGCTACCGTAGGCTTGTCGAACAGCTCGCTCAGCTTGGACTTCTACCAGTTATTTGCGGCACAGACACTCTCGGCGTTGGCATTAACGTGCCAATTCACTCGGTTGTGCTTACAGCTCTTACAAAATTTGATGGGAATCGTAGTAGAAAGCTTCGCGCTCGCGAGTTTCACCAAATTGCAGGACGTGCAGGCAGAATGGGATTCGATACTGAGGGCTTAGTAGTTGCAGAGGCTCCAGAGTTCGAGATTGAGAATGCGCGCGCTGTTGCAAAAGCTGGAAATGATCCTAAAAAGCTTAAAAAAGTTAAGCGTAAGAAAGCTCCAGAAGGCTTTGTTGTTTGGGGTGAGCCAACGTTTACTAAGCTTATTGAAAGCGCTCCTGAAACTTTGAATCCTCACATGGTTGTAACGCATTCAATGATTTTGAACGAAGTTACGCAAGGTGGGGATGCTAGAGCGCGAGTTGAAAAACTTATTGAAGATAGCGCACAAAAGCCGCAAGATAAAGAAAAATTACTTGAGCGTTGCGACGATATTTTCCAGACTTTGCTCGATACTCAAGTTATTGAATGCAGAGAGCTTTCGGACGGTTCTTGCGATTATGAGCTTGACGTTGCAATGCCTGAAGGTTTTGCTCTAGATCAGCCGCTTTCTCCGTTCTTGCTCGCAGCTTTGGAATTGTTAGATCCCGAGTCTCAAAGCTACGCACTTGACGTAATTTCCATGGTTGAAGCAACTCTGGATGATCCTAAGCCTGTTCTTCGTGCTCAAGAGCGCAAAGCACGCGATGCTGCAATGGCTGGTATGAAGGACGATGGCATTGACTATGAGGAGCGCATGGAACGCTTAGCTGAAGTTAGCTATCCTAAGCCTCTTGAAGACTTACTAGCTCCTGCTTTTGCGCAATATCGCAAGGATGTGCCCTGGGCGAACGACTACTGGATTAAGCCTAAATCTGTGCTTCGAGACATGGTTGAAACCGCCTCTGATTTTACTGGATACATTTCTCGTTATGGCATTGCTAGAAGTGAGGGAACGCTTCTTCGTTACCTTTCGGACGCTTACCGTTCGCTTGCTCGCACTGTGCCAGAAGACATGCTTAACGAAGAATTGCGTGATATTATTTCGTGGCTTCGTCTTGTTGTGCGCTCTATTGATTCAAGTCTTGTTGACGAGTGGGAGAGTGCTGGAGGATCGGATGCTGAAGCTAGCGCTGTAACTACGGCTGCGCCTTCAACTTCTGAGTCTGTAGTTGAGGATCGTCGTGGACTTATTGTGTTGATTAGAAACGCAATGTTTCGTCGCGTGCAGCTTATGGATTTGGAAGATGCGGATACTTTAGGAGAGCTTGACAAAGCTTGGGGTTATGGCGTTCACGAGTGGAATGATGTGCTTGACGACTATTACGATGAGCACGAGTATGTTGGAATAGATGCTAAGGCTCGAAGTGGCGACTTGTTTATTTTGGATGATTCGCTTGAGAAAAGTGAACATTCGTGGAAAGTTCGGCAGATTATTGACGATTCAGACGGGGATCACAATTGGGCTATTACTGGCGTTGTCGATTTAGATACAACTCAAGACGAAGGTGAAGTTGTGTTCTTCGATTACCAAGTTTCGCACGTGTGATTTTTAAAAATGTGTTAACAGAATACGAAATGCAAGACGCAAAATGCAATCGAACGTTTGTTCTATATGTAGTGTAAGCTGGTATTTATGGAGCAGGATTTATTTGCAGCAAGTAGCGCGCCGAGTGATGTGACTCGTCCGTTGGCAGTGCGTATGCGCCCGAGCAGTATTGAAGACGTGCTAGGGCAGTCGCATGCTCTAAAAGAAGGTTCGCCTTTGCGTAGGCTTGCAAATCCGCAATCTAAAGGTTCTCTTACTGCTCCAAGTTCTGTTGTGTTGTTTGGTCCTCCGGGAGTTGGCAAAACTACGCTCGCTTATATTGTTGCTCGTCAGTCTGGTCGCGTGTTTGAAGAGCTTTCTGCTGTAACTTCTGGAGTTAAAGACGTTCGTGCGGTACTTGATCGCGCGCATGAGCGTTTAGTTAGTAATGGTCAAGAAACAGTTTTATTTATTGACGAAGTTCACCGTTTTTCTAAATCTCAGCAGGATGCTTTGCTTCCAAGCGTTGAAAATCGCGACGTAACTTTTATTGGAGCTACTACCGAAAACCCAAGCTTTTCAATTATTAAGCCGCTACTTAGTAGATCAGTAGTTGTTAAACTTGAGTCACTTAGCGTTGAAGATTTGCATACTCTTATAGAACGTGCGCTAACTAGCGAAAATGGTCTTAATAATCAGCTTAAAATCGACGATGACGCAATAGATTCTATTATTCGCTTAAGCGGGGGAGACGCTCGCAAAACTCTCACTATTTTAGAGGCGGCTGCAGGAGCAGTAACAGGAGATGTTGCGTTACAGCATGGCAAAAAGAAGCCTGTAATTACTGCTGATATTGTTTCTAACGTAATGGATACTACTACAGTTCGTTACGACAAAGACGGCGACGATCATTATGATGTGATTTCTGCTTTTATTAAGTCGATGCGCGGAAGTGATGTTGACGCTTCTTTGCATTATTTAGCGCGAATGCTTCGAGCTGGTGAAGACCCGCGTTTTATTGCAAGGCGAATTATGATTGCTGCTGCCGAAGAAGTTGGTATGGCAGCTCCGCAAATTTTGCAAGTAACTGTTGCAGCAGCTCAAGCAGTTGCTTTAATCGGCATGCCAGAAGCGCGTATTATTCTTTCGGAAGCTGTGATTGCTGTAGCAACCGCTCCTAAATCAAACGCAAGCTACAATGCTATTAATCAGGCTTTGCAAGATGTTGATGCTGGAAATATTGGTCAAGTTCCTCTTCATTTGCGTAACGCTCCAACTGCTTTGATGAAAAGTTGGGGAAACCATGACGGGTACAAGTATGCTCACGATTATCCGGGTGCTGTAGCATCCCAACAGTACATGCCAGATGAGCTAGTTGGTTGCGAATACTATCAGCCGTCGAATCGCGGCTACGAGCACGAGATTTCGCAACGTTTATCTCAAATCCGTGCCATTCTTCATGAATCTAACAAATAAATAAGTGCTGTGTTTGTTATTGCATCTTTGTGTTTATCAGACAGTGTAACTAGAATCGTGTGTAGATATTTCACTTAAGAGGGATTTGCTGTGTTAAAAACTCGGTAAGTGCGAGCACAGTTAAGAGAGGGAATTATGGCATTTTGTGAAAATTGTGGAAATAAACTAGAGCAGAATAGTAAGTTTTGTGATTCATGTGGCAATGTTGTTGCAAATTATTCGGACGTTGCGAATGAAAATTATAATGTGCCACCTGTAAAAGAAACTTATACTCAGCCTGGGTATATTGCAAAAAGTAGTAGCGAGAAATCTTTTGCTAAATCAAAGCAATTTAAACTACTGATTGCTTCAATTGTTACTGTAGTACTTGTTATTGCTGCTGCGGTTGCGTTTATGGTATTTTATTTACCTTCACAAAGTAGTCATACTGTTCTTATTCCTAAAGCTAGTGCATTAAAAAGTGCGCCATTGCAAAAAACTGTAGACGATCTACGTAAGCAGGGTGTGAAAGTTATTATTGTTAAAGAGTTTTCTTCTGTTAAACGTGGTGGTTTTGTTCGTTTTACTAATGTTCGTCCTGGTCAACGTGTGCAAAGTTCATCGCATGTTACTGTTATAGAATCTAAAGGTCCTGGAATTCCTAAAAAGGGAGTAGTAGGTCAGCCTCTCGAAAAAGCTAAGAAAATAGCTGAATCTATGGGTGTTCCTGTTGAAACATACAATATTATTTCTACTAATACTGGAAAAGTTATTGCAACTGACCCGATGCCAGGCTTCTCAGTTTCGAGCGGAAGTAGTGATGATGGCGTGATTCGTATTGCTGTTGGAGTTAAAGACAAAGGTATTCCTGCAGACTTGTTCGGCATGGATAAAGACGAAGCAGTAAATAAGTTGCGAGATTTAGGATTGAAAGATGTTTCATTGCACCCGCATTTCTCGTCAGAAAAGAATCTTGGTAAGATTATTTCTTCTAAACCTGCTTTAGGCACAAAGTTTTCTGGTGGGCATGTTGACTTGTACTACGGTGTTGACGCTTCTGAAACCAAAAATGTGCTTACAGAAAATGATCCTAGTGACAAGACTATAATGTATGTGACTAATGCGTCTCCTGTTATTGGCACTTGGTGTACTAATGATGGCGACTGTATTGAGCTTCAGAAACATGATTATCCTAAAGATGATCCGGACTATATGTTTTTGCAGCTTCCTACCGATCCTAAGTATCCTGATGATTCTCATTTCTATGAGTATTTAACTTTTGGTAATGGTGCTCATCAGATGGGCGGAATGATATTTTATAAGGATAATGATAAGAATAAAGACAGTCAGATGAAGAATCATTTGATTGTTGGAGATACTGGTGCTTTTGAACTTTATCGTGGAATGGGATTGCCGTATTGTGGTGAAACAGCTAATGACAATATTGGCAATATGTGTGTTAATGGTAAGTGGGTTGACGCGTTTGAACCTCCTGAAGACATTAAACAATATGGAAGCCCTGATAAAATTCCTGGCTATTGGAAAGACTCTTCGTTTAGAATGCGCGACTTCTTCCTTGTAGTTCCAGTTCATGCAAATCTTAATAAGATTGAATCTTCTGGCTATTTTGAAGGAAAAGGCAATAAAAAGCCAGATACTACAAGACCGTTTATTTTACGCAGAAATCCGAAATTGTATTCTAAAACGACTGTTGATGCTGAACCTTACAAAGGTGCAATAGAAGATAACCCGTTCGTGCCAACAGTTAAGCACAAGGCTGTTCCATTTAAGCCTGCTCCAGACGATAGTGTTGCATACTACTTGGTTGAAAAGCCTTTCGACTGGAGTAAGCTTCCTGAACGTGACTAAAGGTTTTAAATAAATCGAAAGTAGATATGTTGTCTATGAAAAAGAATAGTGATTTTCTGTATTATTGCGTATCGACTGTTGTGCTTATATGCTGGCTTACTGCTTGCGTTGTGTATACTCTTTTTGCTGCAGATACCTTACAAAACAGCGGCTTTTCGTTGAAAAGTATTACCAGCAATAGCATAATAAGCACAATCACAAAACCGCATACTCGCAGTACTGACGATATTCTTTCTCAAGCTGGTAAAGAATACAAAAAGGTGCTTGAAACTTCATCGTATGTTTCAAATAAATTCCCGCAGGATTTCGAATATTATTATGATTTGTGGGATATTGATAACGATAATATTCCAGAAATGATTGTTATTGCTACAAATG